>NZ_JAJAFU010000024.1 GCF_020480685.1 Deferrivibrio essentukiensis | reverse complement strand
ACAAGCCTATTCTTCTTTGAAACTTCTCACAAACTCCATAAAGAATACCATGAAAATCGACAAGAAAAACCCTGTGACTAAAGCTACGACAATGATAAGCTTTTTTTTCGGTTTTATAGGTTCTTCGTAAGTTAATAGTTTACCTAAGGTGCTTGCTCTTGTTATATTTAGTGGAGAAATTTGTGAGTTTAGTTGGACTATATTAAGCTTTGTCCTTAATAATTTGTCATTGTATTCTTTGATATTATTTGCTATTGTTTGATAAATTAATGGGTCTTTAGTCGATTTAAGCTGAATCTCAAGAGCTGTTATTTGTTTTTCAGTTTCTGTCAGTTGAGTTTCCAATATTTCTATTTGAGATTTAATATTCTCGGTATAGGAAGTAAGTTTTTTATCTTCCTCTTTTTTGACAGAATCGAGTATTTTGTTGAGGTAATCTAATGCTGCCTCATTTGAAAAATCTCTTATTTTAAGTCCAAGTAAGTCATTTGTTTTATTGATTATCTCAACATCTACTTGAGGGTATTTGTCATTTTCATTTTCAGAATTATCAAAATTGCCCTTTATGTACAGTTGCAAAGCATTTGGTTCTATGAGATATATTTTACTATTACTATTACTATTACTAATATATCCAACTTGTATATTAGACTTTATTTCATAAATTGGCGTTTTTAAATAAGCATAAATACCCGCCAAAGAAGCTATTGCTAATGTAAATATTAGTATGAAATATTTGTGTTTTAAAATAGTTCTTATAAGTTCTTTAAGGTCAATTTCATCTTCTTCGTATGTATGTATTGGTACATATTGCACAGGTATAATTTGTTGTTTATTTTTTTCTTCCATGGCCACTCCTAAATCATATTTAAAAAGCAACAAACTTTTAACAATTATACTGAAAAATTGCAATGGTTATTTTAAAATGTTAAGACTTGTAAACATTAAAATACCGTGAACCGGAAACTGTAAACCGTGAACAGTGAACCTAGAAACGTGTGAACGCTAAAACGTTGAAACGTACAAACGTTAAGGTACTGTGAACCGAATCACGGATATATAAATTCTTGACATATTTAACGAAAAGTGAAATTTCTTAGAACTTAGAACTTATTTCTACTTCTTTTGCAATCTTAAAATTTCTCAGCTACAATTAAATATGACTAAATTATTTCAATACCGTTTTAGGGTAGGTATATTTAATTTTAAGTCAAAATATCCCTGACGGTAAAGGAGGTAGTTTGATGTTTATTAAAAAGATTGCAAAGATATTAAGGGGAAATTTGAGTTTTCTGCAAATAATGTTTGCCTGTATTTTAGGTGCTATTTTAGGATTTACTCCTGGATTTGACAGAGCTTTTGGGCTATCTGCTTCTATAGTTTTGCTTTTTATTGTGCTGAATGCAAATTTGGGTATATTCCTCTTTGTGTTTTCAATCTCAAAACTACTTTTTTATCTTGCAACTCCATTTATTTTTTATTTTGGTGGGGTGTTGCTTGACAATGTGGCAACCGGTTTATTTGCAAAAATTATCAATGCGCCCGTATTAGCTTTTTTTGGGTTTGAATATTACCTGACATCTGGTGGACTTGCTGTAGGGATCGTTATTGGCATTCTGATGGGTCTAATTATTTATTATCTCTCAAAAATATATAGATACTCAATGGATAAAGTTGATAGCAATCTTTCTTGGTTTGCAAAATTTAAAAACTCATTTGTCATAACACCCACTATATCACCTACCTGAAAGAAGGTGTCTTGTGGGTGTTATGATAAAAACAAGCTAGAGGATAAAGTCAAAAGCGGGATTGGTGGATTTTTGAATAATTAATGTGTGTATGACTATTTTATAAAAAAACAGAAAATTTTCTTGCAAAAGAAGTAGCTTTTGATATATTTTTATAGTTACTAACTCTAAAGTAAGTAACTTATGAGTTAGTAACTATAAAGTTAGTTTTTAGGGTGAGTAATGTTTGTTGGAAGAGATTATGAGCTAAAAAAGCTTAATGAGCTTTATTATAGCGATAATTTTAATTTTGTAGTTATGTATGGTAGAAGAAGGGTTGGTAAAACAGCTTTATTGTCAGAATTTTGTAAGGATAAGAAATCAATATTTTTTATTCCTGAGGAATATAGCAATGAAATGGCTCTTAGAAATTTCTCACAAAGTATATTTAAATTTTTCAAGTTAAGTGGGTTAAGTAACTTTGATACATGGGAAAGTGCTTTTTTATTCATAGCTGAAAGAGCAAAAGATGAAAGATTGGTATTAGTCATTGATGAATTTCAATATTTGGCATATTCAGAAAAAAATATACCTTCTGTATTGCAGAAAATTATAGATCATTATTTTAATGATACAAAATTATTTCTAATACTATGTGGCTCCTACATAAGCTTTATGGAAAAAGAGGTGCTGGGGTACAAAAGTCCACTTTATGGCAGAAGGACTGCCCAGATGGAGATAGTACCTTTTAATTTTTTTGAAAGCAGAGATTTTTTTTCTGGTACTTCTACAGAAAATCAAATTAGTATTTTTAGTATTTTTGGTGGGACTCCACAATATCTTATATCATTTGAGCCTAAACTTGATATTTTTGATAATATTAGAGAAAAAATATTAGATAGAACATCATATTTGTATGAAGAACCTAAATTTCTTTTAAAACAGGAATTAAGAGAGCCATCAGTGTATAATTCAATTTTAGAATCAATTGCTTGTGGTTATACAAGGCTAAATGAGATTGCGACGAAGGTAGTGTTAGACTCCAGCAAAGCCGCTAAATATTTAAACACGCTGATTGAATTGAGAATTGTAGAGCAGTTAAGACCTGAAAAATTGGCTAAATGTAGCAGGAGCAGCATTTACAGAATTAAGGATAACTTTTTTAGATTTTGGTACAGGTTTATTTTTGAGAATAAAAGTTTGATTGAGCAAGGTATGGTTCAATACGTTATAGAAGAGAAAATTAAACCATATCTAAACGAATATATTGGCTTAATATTTGAAGAGATTGCCGCTGACTATTTAAAAATATTGAACAAAGAAAATAAATTACCTTTTGTTTTTGAAAGGATTGGAAAGTGGTGGGGAAATAATCCCGCTAAGAAAAGGGAGGAGGAAATAGATATTGTTGCCTATGATAAGAATAATTTGATTATAGGTGAATGTAAGTGGCAAAACAGCAAACTCGGCATGGGCGCTTTAACGCAATTGATTGAAAAGGGGGCGCTGTTTGATAAACGAAATAAATATTATGTATTTTTTTCAAAGTGCGGATTTGATGAAAAGGTTTTACAGTTTGCAGAAGATAATTCAAATATAATTTTGTTTGGGCTTGGAGATATTGAAAGTGTATAACTAGGGCATAGCCAATATATAGACATTAAATTAATTTTTTTTATATCCCCCCGGGCAATTTATAATTTTGCATAAAGAACATATTTAACAAACATTGAGCCAAAAAAAGACAGAAGGGAAAATATTTAAGTTTAAAGAAATAAAATTTAAAAAATCTCCGTGCTACTCGGTATCCTATGAGGTTTAAAAAAATAAAAAAAGAAGAGTCTACTTTTAGTTTAGCGGTAAGATAAAAGGGATTATAGTAATAAGAATAATTGTTGAATATATTAAACAATTATTATATAATTTGTTTAATAGGTTGGGCAAGTTGGCTTAGAGGGTTGATATGCTGGATTTTTTTTATGAAAGGTTTGTATTGCTACTTAGTAGCTTAAACATTCAATATAAAAGGTATTTTTTTAATAAAGTTGATTTCAACGACAAATTAATAGTGATTTTAGGTGCGAGGGGAGTAGGCAAAACTACTTTTCTACTTCAATATTTAAAAGAGATAAATCTACCTTTAAATAAAAAGCTCTATATTTCCGCTGATTCTATAAAAATGAGTAATTTGTCGCTATTTGAATTAGCAAAAGAGTTTTCAGCAAAAGGCGGTAAGGTATTAGCTATAGATGAAATTCACAAATATCCTGATTTTGCAAGACAATTAAAAGAGATATATGACTTTCTTGACATAAAAGTTTTAATTTCAGGGTCGAGTGCTTTAAGATTAGAGCATGCAAAGGATGACTTGAGTAGACGTGCAGTATTATATAAAGTAAACGGTCTTTCATTTAGAGAGTTTTTAGAATTAAAAGTAGGAAAACAATTCAAAAGTATTCCACTGGAAGAGATTTTAAAAAATCATGTAGAAATAGCTTACAATATCTTAAAGTCAATAAAACCACTGGAGCATTTTAAGGAATATTTACAGTATGGATTTTATCCTTTTTATTTTGAAAACCCAAACACTTATTACAAGAAATTAGAAGAAACGATAAACGTTGTTGTAGAGTCTGATTTGCCACTGATATATAAAATTGAACCAAAGAATATAATTAAGCTAAAAAAACTTATTAAATTAATATGCTTCCCAGAGCCTTATGAGCTTAATCTCTCTAAACTTGCCCAGAAAATTGAGATTAACAGACATACTTTATATCGTTATATTGAATATTTAAACTCTGGCAATATCCTAACATCGTTAAAACCAAATGTAAAAGGTGATGCCATTTTTACAAAGCCTGAAAAAATATATTTGAATAATACAAACTTAAACTATTGTTATTGTGAAGAACGAAAAATTGGAACAATTAGAGAAACTTTTGTAGTTTCGCAACTAAAAAATCTTTATAATTTAAGCTATCCTAAAAAAGGGGATCTTCTTGTAAACAATCAATATTTAATTGAAATTGGCGGTAAAAATAAAAATTATTCCAAAATTGGTAATAACGGGTATCTCCTGACAGATGACATTGAAGTTGGTTATGACAGAAAAATCCCATTATGGCTAATCGGATTTATATATTAAAGGGAAATAGTTTTATAAAAAGGTTAATTGTAAGTTTAAATTGTAAAATTGTAAATTTAAGATCTGTTGATATTTTTTATATCCCCCCGGGTAATTGAGGCAAAGATGCCTATAAAATTTAAAAATCCGAAAATTAAGAATAATATTTTGGTACTTGAAACAAAGCCGTCATAATATTCCGGTGTGATTCTTACTTTGCCTATAATCAAAGTGAATACTACCATAACTATAGCCATGCTAAACATCTGCCCGGTAAGCCGCATCGTGCCAAGCAGTGCAGAGGCGATGCCGTAATCTTTCTTTTTTACTGAGCTCATTATTGCATTGGCATTAGGGGATGAAAATAGAGCAAACCCAAGGCCAAGAAGTGCCAAAGTGAAAACAATAATCTGAATACTTGACTGAAAATTTATCGTAGAAAAAATAAAAAGGCTTACAGACATAAGTCCCATGCCGATTGATGCAATTATTCTTGGCTCTATTTTATCGGAAAGCCTCCCTGCAATAGGTGAGAATATAGCCATCATTAAGGGTTGAAATAGCAAAATCATCCCAACATTTTGAACACTTAACCCTTTAATATAGTGAAGGTACAAACTTAATAAGAAGCTTACCGCAAAAGTGGAAGAGTAGTTTATAAATGCTGCTGCATTTGAAAATGTAAATGTGATATTTGTTTTAAAAATATTAAAATCAATTATTGGATGTTGAGCCCTTTTTTCTATCTGGACTAACATAATAAATAATATCATTGCCGATATTATAAAAAGTATGGATTTTGCATTTGTAATAACCGTCAAACCATACATTATGCAGGCGATAAAAAGCACGTAAAGGGTTGCACCAATTGTATCAATCTTTTCACCCTTTGACTCTGCCCATTCCCCTTTTAATTTACTAAAAGTAAGAAAAATTATAAGTATGCAAAATGGAATCTGAAAGAGGAATAAGCTTCTCCAACCGAAATGCTGGGTCAATACCCCACCTAACACAGGGCCGAGTGACAACCCTACGTAAACAGCTGAAACATTTATACCAAGTGCTTTCCCCCTTTCACCCAAAGGGAAAACGGATGTGATAATTGCAATATTTGTGCTAAATACCATAGAGCTGCCAATTCCCTGAATAACTCTGAAGGTTAAAAGTGTGGATATAGAGTGAGATAGTCCGATTAAAATAGTGGATATTGTATAAGTAGCTATCCCAATCAAAAATAATTTTTTTCTGCCGTAAATGTCAGCAATCTTGCCAAATGGGACTAAAAAAATGGCTGCCGCCAAAATGTATGAAGAGGCTACCCAACCGAGAAGGACAGCATCGACTATAAAATCTTTCTCAATATCTGGCAAAGAAACATTTATTGAGGATGTCATAAATGGAGCTAAAAATGAAGAAAGTGCGGCAATGAAAAGGGCAGTATTTTTGTTTGAGTCGTTATTAGTATGCATGTGGTCATTATAAAATTTTTTAGGGAAACTTCAAGAAGTAAACGTTCAACGTTCTACGTTCTATGTTCAAGGTTAGAAGTTCTAAATTCTATGTTCAAGAATAAAATGTTCAAAAGTAAATACAAATTTTCTTTAAAAGTTGAAGAAATGGTATATAATTTATTATATAAGATAGTTGATTTTCATGTAATTATGAAATGAAAAATTAAAATTTAAAAGATCAATGATAAATTAAGTCTTAGATGAGGTGAAAAATTAAAAATGACGTTACAAACTTTTTTTCAAAAGAATCTCATAGAAAAAAAAGACTATTTACTTGAGCTTTTAAAAAAAGCTTACGGTAATGATCTTATGGCCGCAGTACTCTTTGGCTCAGTAGCAAGGGGTGATTTCGCAACATATTCTGATATAGACATTTTAATTGTACTCAATAAAAGTAATATTACTTTTAAAAAAAGAATAGATGAGTTTTACAAAAAAATCGGGTATTATTTCGAAGAGCATTTTCTTAGCCCAATAGTCTTAACAGTAGAAGATTTGGATGTGTTTCATTCATTTTATTTAGGGATTTTTGAAAATTATATTACCCTATATGATAAGGCTGGTTTAATAAACAAAGTGGTTAGTGTGATAAAAGAAAAGATAGATAATGGTGAAATTTTAGAGCACTCTTATCCCAAAAAATACTGGAGAATATTATATGCAAAGGATGAGATTAGTAGATGATTATATTTTTAGGGCACAAAAAAGGATAAAGGCTTTGGAGTTTTTAAAATCTGAAGAATCTTATGCTGATGTGGTCAGAGAGGCTCAGGAGGTTGTAGAACTTCTCTTGAAAGCACTTATAATAGCATTTGGAATAGAAGTGCCTAAAGTTCATGATGTTTCAAGATACATAGAGATGAATAAAGAAGTTTTTCCTCAGGTAGTAAATGATAATCTTGAACGTTTAAAAGATATTTCAAGAAGATTACGCAAAGAAAGGGAACTTTCCTTTTATGGCATGGAAGATTGGATACCTTCTGAGGAATACTCAACAGAAGAGGCGCAACAGGCCATAGACTGGGCTAAAGAGATTGAAATGATTGTTAAAAAGGCTCTTGGAGTTGAATTATAGAGAGTCTCAGTGTTGTACCTTGTACTAAAAACCTTGAACATCGAATATTGAACGTTGAAAATAATCAGTGTAGTTTATACTTCTCCATTCTATAAAGCAGCACATGTCTTGGGATACACAGATATTCCGCAGTCTTTTTCTTGTTCCAATTAAATTTTTCAAGAGCCTTTAAAATTATATTTTTTTCAAAATCGATAATATCAAAATTATCCTCAGGAAGCTCAAGCAAAAGGCAGGATTTTACATTCCCTCTACTGCCCATAAAAAAGTCTGTATTTAGTTTTTCCCCTTTTGACAAGATTGCCATTCTGTAAATAGTGTTTTCAAGCTCTCTGACATTCCCAGGCCAGTCGTAATTTTTCAATTTATCTAATGTTTTATCATCGAGTTTTATATGTTTGTATCCATATTTTTGTAAGAAATATGCGGCAAGCTCATGAATATCTTCACTTCTTTCGCGAAGTGACGGGATATTGATGGGGAAAATATTTAGCCTGTAATATAGGTCTTCTCTGAATTTGCCTTGCTCTACCAATGTTTTTAAATCTTTATTTGTGGCAGCTACAATCCTTACATCAACTTTTTCAGCAAAATTTCCCCCTACCGGCTGTATCTCCCCTTCCTGTAAAAAGCGGAGAAGTTTTGCTTGTGTCTCAAATGGTAGCTCCCCAATTTCATCTAAGAAAAGTGTACCTTTGTTTGCAGATTTTATTTTCCCTGTCTTATCTTTGTCCGCCCCGGTAAAAGCTCCTTTTTTATGCCCAAAAAGTTCACTTTCAAAAAGATTTTCAGGGATAGCTGCACAGTTTACTGTCACGAAGGGTTTGCTGCTACGATTACTGATAAAGTGAAGTTGCTTTGCAAATAACTCTTTCCCTGTACCACTTTCCCCTAAGAACAATACCGGTGCATCAGTTTGTGCGACTTTTTCTATTAATTCCATTACACTTTTTAGCTTTACGCTACTGCCGATAATGTTTGGTTTTAGAGAGCTTTTTACAAAATCTTTAAGCTGAATATTTTCATTCTCAATAGTTTTGAATTTTGCTGCCTTTTTTACTGTATTGACTAATACTTCATTTTCAAACGGCTTTGGAATGTAGTCGTAAGCTCCTGACTTGATGGCATTTACCGCATCAGCTATATTTCCATAGGCGGTTATTATTATTACGATTGAACCTAACTGATTTTTAATAGAGAAATCCAAAATATCATGCCCGCTTGAGCCGGGTAATTTTATGTCGGTAATAATAATGTCAAAGCTTTCTTTTTTTAAAAGCTCTAATGCTTTATCACCACGATTTAGATGCTCAATTTCAAACCCTTCATCTTCAAGCATGATTTTGATAAGGGTTGCAAGGGTTTCATTATCTTCAACAAGCAGTATCTTCATCTGTTGCCTTCTTTAAAGAAATAGTAAATTGTGCTCCGTTATTATTTGATATCTTTAAATCCCCTTCGTGTTCACTAATTATCTTTGAAGTTATTGTCAAACCTAATCCTGAGCCTGATTCTTTTGTGGTAAAAAAAGGCTCAAAAATTTTTTCTTTGATATTTTCAGAGATACCTCTTCCATTGTCTTTTATGCAAAAGATAATCTTTTCATCCTCGCAATTTACAGCAAATTCGATGATTTTTCTATCGGAATTGTTGCTTTTCAATTCTTCAACACTGTTTAAAAAGATATTGATAAATGCCTGTTTTAAATTATTGATATCCCCTTTTATTTGTGCGTTTTCGTCACATTGATAATTTTCTATTATTTTTATATTTTCATTGGTAGATTTTGTGGCGAGTTTAAGCCATTCAAGAAGCTCCATATAAAAATTTTTGATGAATATATTTTTATTTTCAATCCTTCCAAATCTTGCATATTGTAAGAATCTTTCAATAAAACTGTTAAGTCTGTCAATTTCTGTAACAAGAATATCTGTAAGCTGTTCTATATTTTTTCCACTTTTGATTAGTTTTGCTGCAGATTTTAAAGATGCAAGCGGATTTCTTATTTCATGTGCTATACCTGCAGATAACTGACCTAACGCCCTGAGTTTTTCAGATTTGGCAAATTCCTTTTCCATTCTAATTTTTTCTTCTGTCGCTGCTTCCAGCTTTTTATAGGCATTTTGAACTTTTATTTTTTCAAGATAAAGTTTTTGGGAATAAAATGCTGCAAATATACCAAGTGTATACATCATCAAAACTTCCACAAAGCTTCGCAAATGATAGTGTTTGAGCTCAAATATGTTAAAATAAATGTTGGGGGCATAAGATATGGTAATTACAAATGAAGCCAATATCCCGCCAATAAGTCCGTAATTCATTGCCATTATTATGACAATTATGTAGAGCATGTAGTAATGAACTATGTGAATTATACTGAAATCCGAAGGGGTGGTGTGATGAAAAAACATTATTACAAGGAAGAAAATAAGAGAAAAAATCCCGACAAATTTATTGCCGGGAATATAATAATTTTTAATTGACAATCTGCCCATCCTTCATTGTAATTATCCTTTCTGCAAAGTCAGCCATACTTTTATCGTGTGTTACCATCAATATAGTGTAACCTTCATTGTTAAGTTGCTTGAAAATATTTGCTACAATCATACTGTTTTCAGCATCAAGGTTCCCTGTAGGTTCGTCAGCAAAAATCACCTTTGGCTTTTTTATAAGCGCCCTTGCTATTGCCACTCTTTGCTGCTCACCACCCGAAAGCTGATTTGGCAGTCTGTCGTACTTTCCGTTCAAGCCTACTTTGTCAAGACACTCTTTTGCATACTCAATATCTTCTTTTTTTACCGGTGTAAAACTTTTTGAGCAAGGTAAAAGTACATTTTCAAGTGCAGTCAGATATGGGATAAGATAGTGAAACTGAAAGATAACAGAAAATTCCTCATTTCTCAGTTTGTTCAACTCTTTTTCCTTTACATCGAAGTAGTTAATGTCATTATAACATATTTTGCCAGAATCAGCTTTCATAAGTGTTGACAGGATGTTTAATAGTGTACTTTTGCCTGAGCCGGATTTACCTAAAATGGCTACAAATTCCCCCGCATCAATTTCAAGGGTCAAATCTTTTAAGACATGTGTTTCAATTTTTCCGTTATAGTAAAATTTATTTAGATTTTCTGTACTTAACATATTATACCTCTTTTATAATGCAATAAGTGCTTCAGACGGAGTTATTTTTGCTGCTTTTGCTGCTGGTAGACTTGATGAGATTATGGCAATTAAGCCAACAGCAATAACAACCAGGACACTTTCCAGGAAACTGAATGTTATTTTTCCAGCTTCAATGTGCAGAATATCAAGTATTTTGAAACTTAAAAAATATCCGCTTGTATAACCAACCAGACCTGACATTATACCTATTAAGAGAGCCTCGGTAATAAAAATTATAAATATATTTGACTTGGAATATCCCACCGCTCTTAATATGCCGATCTCTTTTTTCCTTTCTGTAACGGAAGAGAGCATAAATATAGCAAGCATAAAGCATGCAATAAAAATAATTACTCCACTTAAAATAGCAGCGAGTTTTTCAACAAAGTGTACTGCGGACATTCTTTGTTTTACAAGTTTCTGGACGGCATTGATTTCTGAATCTGGAATGGCGACTTTAATTTGATTGACTATGTCTTCAATAGGACACCCTGCACAAAGCGCTGATACTTCGACAAAGTTAATTTTATTGGTTTCACCTGTGAGGTTTTGCAATTGGTGCAGGTTAGCAAAAATAAGATTATCCTCTTCAGAACCGGTACTTTCAATTACACCTGAGATTGTAAAATTGCTGTCATAAAGCTGTATTTTATCACCCATATTTTTATTAAGTTTTTTGGCAATATTTGAACCTATAATTACTTCATCTCCCCTTTCAATCATTTTTCCTGAAATATTCCAGTAGCTTTTTATTTTTATCTCTTCTTGTGGGACGATACCAACTACGCCTACCAATTTATCTTCTAATTTAGCTGCTTTTACTAGTTTTGGAGCTACAGCACTTATGTTTTTATTAAACTCAATGTTTCTTATTTTTTCTACAACATCAGTTTCAGGAAGGTATTTAACCTCGTAAGACAAATTTCCAAGCTGTACCCCGCCGTAAGAAATATTTATCTCATCCGTTTTCGGGTACACAAGTATGTTCGCACCAAATTTATTCATCTTTTCTTCCAGAGCTTCTGAAACTGTGGAAGAGACTTTGTTAAGTGCGACAGAAGAAGTAATGCCTATTGCAAATACGAATATTAAAATAGCTGTTTTAAAAAACTTTACCTTCAGGTTTTTAAACGGAATCGTAAAAATATTCATATTTTTACCCTAAAAATAGAATGAGCCTTTTTTAATGTCGGCAACTTGTATTTCAAGAAAGCTACCATTTACACTTCTGTTTAATGGTGCTGGATTGCAACCACCTTTTTGCACATTTATCTTTGATTCGTGAAATCTTTGCCCGCAATTATTACAAATTACAAAATCACCTTCCTGACGATACCCTTTTTTTTCCGGATAGCATACGTCGCAAGCATCAAAAGCTGCTCTTATGGTCCTGTCATTGCTTTGCAATACAAAAAATTTAACAGGTTTGCCATTGTTATCATATTCATAGTAGTGAATATTACCGTCACTTACTTTGGAAACGGGTATTTTAACGATTCCATTTTCCGCTTTTACTTTTTCATATTTGCCACTCTGGCAACCTGCAAGAAAAATTAAAGCAATTAGTCCTAAAAAAAGTTTTTTCATAAACTCACCTCACGATTTTTTTTAATATTAAGCAATCTCTTTGCCAAAATTATAAATCGTTGGTGTATTGATATTTATTTGAAATTGATTCTAAATATTGTAGAATATTCTGCAAAGGTATTGGAGAATATTCTACAAAAGTATAGTTGTTTGTTTTATATTGTGAATTTAATTATTTTAATTATAATATCTTCATGAAGTGGTTGCCGAGGTTTATATTTTTTTTGAGTGTATTCTTGATTGCAGTAAATGGGTTTTCATCGGAAAATAGTTTGCACCAAAAATACGATATTTTGCTCAAAAGATATGTCAATAGTGGATTGGTAGATTATAAAAGTTTGAAAAAAGATAGATACTTGCTTGATGAATATCTAAAAACGCTCTCTAATGTTGATTTGAATACATACAATAAATGGGACAACCACGCAAAACTTGCCTTTTTGATTAACTTTTACAATGCTGCAACCTTACAGTTAATCATTGATAATTACCCGGTGGAATCGATAAAGGATATCGGTAATATTTTTAGCGGTCCATGGGATAAAAAGGTTGTCAAACTGTTTGGTAATAAAATTTCTCTTGATAACCTTGAGCACGATATTATTCGAAAAGAGTTTAATGAACCACGAATTCATTTTGCCCTTGTATGTGCTGCAAAAGGGTGTCCCCCGCTTCGCTTCGAAGCCTATACAGGGGAGAAGCTTGATGCACAGCTTACTGAGCAAGTACAAGAATATTTACAGTCAAACTATGGAATGGTGGTGGACTATGAAAAAAATACGGTATTTTTGTCCTCAATATTTAAATGGTACAGTGAAGATTTTAACTCGATAGATGATTTTATTAAAAAATATTCTTTAATAGATATAAAAAATTTTAATAAAAAATGGATAAAGTATGACTGGAGCTTAAATGAGAAGTAAGGACGGTTTGTTTTGGAGGTAAGATGCAGGAAATTTTAAATGAGAAACATCGCTTAAAAGACTATAGCTGGAATTTTACTGAAAATGGGGAGATGAGGGCATACGTAAAACCGGCTAAGTTAAAAGAGCTCTGGTTTCACACGGGAACAATTTGTAATTTGAGGTGTCCATTTTGCTTTGAAGGCTCATCACCCAACAACAACAGGATAGAGCAGCTGACACTTTCTGATATTAAACCTTTTATAGAGGAAGCGTTGGAGATAGGTGTAGAAAGGTTTTCTTTTACCGGTGGTGAACCTTTTGTAAATAAAGAGTTTATTAAGATACTTGACTATGCGCTTAATTTCAAGGATTGTCTGGTTTTGACAAATGCTACTGAACCACTACTTAAAAATTTAGACAAGATTAAATCTTTTGTCAACAAACCTTATAAATTAACTTTTAGAATAAGCCTTGATTCTTATGACGAGGCACTGCACGATAAAAATAGGGGGGCTGATAAATTCAGGCTTTCTCTTGAATTATTGAAAAAATTGCATGAAATTGGCTTTAACGTATCAGTTGCCTGTCAGTCTGCAGCAAATGAATCTACTTCGCATATAAATGAAAACTTTGTGAAACTTTTTAATCAGTCAGGACTACTTGAAACAATGGAAATTGTATCTTTTGTGGATTTAAAGCGACCAAATGCTGAAGTAAAAGTACCTGAAATAACAAAAGCCCAGCTTTATTCCACCAAAAGTGATGAAGAGATAGAAAATTTAATGTGTAGTTACAGCAAAATGGTTTTGAAAAAAGATGGTAAAGTAAGTGTCTATGCATGCACTTTGGTAGATGATGACGAACAATATGATTTGGGCAGCACACTTAAAGAGGCAATGCAGGCAAAAGTATCTCTTAAGCATCATAGATGTTTTATATGCTATTCTGATGGGGTGTTGTGTAGTCAATTAAGCAGTAAAATAGCCAAAAAGCAAAGAGAGGAAGGTATGATTACGAAAGAAGCAGCTGTGAATAAAGATGATATAAAAGAGTACTATGGTAAGGTTTTAAAGACAAAATATGATTTAAAAACATCAGCTTGTTGCTCTACCGAGTCGGTTCCTGACTATGTAAAAAGTATACTTTTGGATATTGAAGAGGAGATTTTGGATAAATTTTATGGGTGTGGCTCTCCGATTCCTCTGGCAGTAGAAGGTTGCACAGTAATTGACCTTGGTTGTGGCACAGGAAGAGACGCATATATTCTTTCTAAACTTGTGGGCGAAAATGGCAGAGTAATCGGCATTGATATGACTGATGAGCAGCTTGATGTGGCTAAAAAATATATAGATGTAATGACTGAAAAATTTGGTTTTAAAAAACCTAATATCGAGTTTAAAAAAGGTTATATTGAAGAGCTTGATAAATTAGGTATAGAGGATAATTCAGTAGATATAGTGATATCAAATTGTGTGGTAAACCTTTCCTTTGATAAATCAAAACTTCTAAAAGAAATTTTTAGGGTTTTAAAACCAGGCGGTGAACTCTATTTCTCTGATGTGTTTGCGTCAAGAAGAATCCCTGAAGAATTAAAAACAGACCCTGTGCTTATAGGAGAATGTATAGCTGGAGCTTTTTATATTGAAGATTTCAGAAGAGCTGTAACAAAGCTTGGCTATCCTGACGTAAGAGTTGTTTCATCGAGAGAGATAGAAATAACAAATCAAGAAATAAAGCAAAAGGTAGGATTGGCAAAACTTTATTCCCAAACAGTAAGGGTATTTAAAATAGATGATTTAGAAGATAAATGTGAAGATTATGGGCAGGTTGCCACTTATCTCGGCACAATAACAGAAGAGCCTAATTCTTTTATTTTAGATGACCATCATATATTTGAAAAAGGCAAACCAATGCTAGTATGTGGCAATACAGCATCAATGCTATCTCAAACAAGATACGCAAAACATTTTAAAGTGTTTGGTGACCGTTCAATCCATTATGGGCTATTTGATTGTGGTGATGATAAACAAAATAATGATGAACCGAAAAATGCCTGTGGTTGTTAAATGAAAAAATATCTAAAGCTACTGCTTGCCACACTGATTATTTTATTGCTTGTTTTTGCCGGTAAATATTATGGGCTTTCAGAAAAGTTTGGTGATTTTAGAGAGTGGGTTGCCTCAAAAGGAGCTTTAGGACCTATTATTTTTATGGGAGTTTATGCCTTAGCAACAGTGATGGCAATCCCGGGTTCTGCGTTGACCATAATGGCAGGAGCGATTTTTGGCTCGATTGTAGGGGTTGTGACGGTTATATTTGGAGCAACCATTGGCGCATCGCTGTGCTTTCTGATTTCAAGATATTTTGCAAGGGATTTTGTAGTATCACTTTTGTCAAAAAGTGAAAAGTTTAAAAAATTAGATGATATGACTGAGAAAAATGGAGCAATAATTGTAGCTATTACAAGGCTTGTTCCGCTTTTCCCTTTTAATCTCCTTAACTATGGTTTCGGACTTACAAAAGTACCTTTTATGACGTACGTCTTTTGGTCTTTTATATGTATGCTGCCCGGGACAGTCCTTTATGTAGTTGGGACGGATGCTGTAACTACTGCAATCAGGGAAGGTAAAATCCCCTGGGTGCTTGTAGCTGTGGTATTACTGATATTTGCAATCCTATTTTTGCTTGTCAAAAAAGCAAAGAGTAAAATTAAGGAATAAATATGAGCAGCCTTAATCTATCACCAAAAGATATTTATAATGAAAAACTTTTGAGCAATGTTCATCCAAAAGACTGGGTGAATCCTGAACCTGAGCCAATTTATAATCTTGTTGTTTTGGGTGCTGGTACTGCGGGGCTTATAAGTGCGATAATAACTGCCTCATTGGGCGGGAAAGTGGCTCTTGTGGAAAAAGATTTGATGGGCGGCGATTGTCTGAATGTTGGCTGTGTCCCTTCAAAAAGTATTATTAAATCAGCAAGGGTGGCACATATAATAAAAAATGCCGAAAAGTATGGTTTTGAAAACCATACTTTCTCAAGTTTAGATTTTGAAAAAATAATGGAAAGGATGAGAAAGATAAGGGCAGACATAAGCCATAACGATTCTGTAAAAAGGTATTCTGAGCTTGGCGTAAATGTATTTTTAGGAAAAGGGCACTTTGTCGGAGATAATTCAATTGAAGTTGATGGAAAGATTTTAAAATTTAAAAAAGCCGTTATCGCCACAGGGGCAAGAGCTGTAGCTCCAAATATACCGGGGTTAAAAGAAAGTGGGTATCTGACAAACGAAAATATTTTTAATCTTCAAAAACTTCCCGGACATCTTCTTGTAATTGGTGGAGGCCCTATCGGATGTGAGCTTGCTCAATCTTTTAAAAGATTTGGAGCAAAAGTGACAATTGTTCAACATTCAAGAATTTTACCAAGAGAGGATATTGAAGCAGCATCAATAATAGAAGATGTTTTAAAAAATGATGGCGTTGAGATTTTAACTAACTCAAAAGTAGCTGAAGTAAAACTATTAGAAAACGGTAAAAAGTTAGTCACTGTTCAAACTGTAGATGGAAGTAGCTCAAAAAATATTGAAATTGATGAAATCCTTGCTGCTGCGGGGAGAGCTCCAAATGTGGAAGGGCTGAATCTTGATATGGTTAATGTGGATTATGATTTAAGGGAAGGGGTTAAGGTTAACGATTATTTACAAACTACAAATAAAAATATTTATGCTGCAGGGGATTGTTGTATGAAATGGAAATTTACTCATGCGGCAGATGCAGCAGCTCAGATTGTGATACAAAATGCCCTTTTTAAAGGGAGAAAACGTTTAAGCTCTCTTGTTATGCCCTGGTGCACTTATACTGACCCTGAAGTTGCTCATGTGGGAATGTATAAAGAAGAGGCTGTAAGTCAAGGGATTGAGGTTGAGCATTTCAAATTTGATATGAATGAAAATGACAGGGCTCAGGCTGACGGAGAAACAATAGGTTTTGTTAAGGTAATGGTCAAAAAAGGGACTGACAAAATTTTAGGGGCAACTATTGTTGCAGCACATGCAGGTGAAATGATTAATGAATTTACTATCGCAATTGTTAATAATATCGGACTTGGAAAGCTTGCAAATGTAATACACCCTTATCCTACTCAGAGTGAAGCTATAAAACGTGTGTCAGGTCTATATAATAAAAGTAGACTTACACCAAGAGTTGCAAAGATTTTAAAATGGTGGTTTAAGTTTCAAAGAAGATGACTTTATTTGCTGAACAAAATGACTCACTTATTATAATTTTTACCCGATATCCTGTCCCCGGCAAGGCAAAAACTCGTCTAATTCCTAAAATTGGCGCTATTAATGCTGCAAATCTGCAAAAGATGATGACTGAATTTGTAGTTTCTCAGGTTAAAAAAACCAAAATCCCTTTTAAAATTAAATATTTTGGCGGTACAAAAGCTGATATGGAAAATTGGCTTGGGAGTAGTATTGAATATTCTGAGCAAGTTGATAATGATTTAGGGGAGAAAATGAAAAATGCCTTTGAAGAAGGCTTTAAAAGTGGATTTAGCAAGATTGTTATAATCGGAAGTGATTGCCCTGATTTGAGAGCTGATTTAATTTTAAAAGCATTTCAATCTCTTGAAAAAAATAACTGCGTGATTGGACCTGCCAAAGATGGTGGTTATTATTTAATTGGTTTAAATAAGCCTAATCCAAAGCTTTTTGAAAACATAGACTGGGGGAGTGAAAAAGTATTAAATCAGACTATTAGTAAGATTAAAGATTATAAATTACTCAAAGAATTAAATGATGTTGATGAATTTGAGGATATCCCTAAAAAAATTTCCGTTATTATTCCCACTTTAAACGAAGAAGATAACATTGAAAAAGTTATTCAACAAACTAATGAAGGCTTTAATGTAGAGACAATTGTAGTCGATGGGGGAAGTAGTGATAATACTGTAAAAAAAGCACTTGATTTAGGGGTGATTGTAGTTAAATCTAAGCCCGGAAGAGCATTACAGATGAATAAAGGAGTAAAAATTTCAACTGGTGAAATCTTGCTATTTTTGCATTCAGATTCAGTTTTACCGGATAATTGGGATGTTTGTATAAGGGAAACTATTGTGAAGAAGCAAGTATTGCTTGGTTTTTTTAAATTTAAAATATCGGAAGATTTTACGGGGAAAAAGATTATTGAGTTTGGAACAAATATCAGAGCTAATCTGTTTAAAAAACCATATGGAGATCAAGGGTTTTTCATCAGAAAGAATGACTTTTTTAAGTTGGGCTCTTTCCCTGATGTTCCAATCATGGAGGATTTGTTTTTTGTTAAAAAGGCTAAAAGTTGTGGAAAAATAGCCTGCACTGATGAATATCTGCAAACCTCTGGTAGAAGATGGAAAAAGTATGGAGCTTTGAAAACTACATATTTAAATCAATGCGTACTTTTGTCCGCCTTTTTAGGCTATGACCTTAACCGTATAAAAGATGCATATTTATCCGGGAAAAATCCTCTTTTTCCCATAAGGTAAGATTCCTAAAATAGAAAAATGTTTTAAGTTGGGGGAAATAAAAATATGGACATTGAAATAATTTTGTGTTATACGAATTGTATACAGTATACCGTTTTCAGTTGGTAATAAAGGTGTTTGCAGGTTTAAGTTTAAGAGTTAGTTAGAGTTTTTGTGTTTAATAAAAGTCTATAGATAGCGGAGTGTTATATGGCTAAAGTTTTCTTTGGAGTTTTTAAGGACAAAGTAATAGATAACAGAGGTAAACCTCATGAGGAGTGGACCGAAGCTCCCATAAAGATTGACGAAAATTTTAATGGCAAAAAGCTCGATGTCTTTGTTAACTGGGATGGTTTTTTAGTTTTTGAAGAAGGTGCGGACGTACTACAGGCACTTGCAAACTACATGTACAGAATCAGTGATTACGGCTGTTGCGGTAGATGTTTCCCCGGTCGTATGGGTACACGTCTTGTGGCTGAAGGGCTCGAAAAGATTATAAGAGGGGATGAAGACGCAAGTTTTGATGATGTATATGATATGGCGGTTTCTATCAACGAATCTGCTAAATGTACAGTTGCTCCTACAGCTGTAATTCCTGTTATGAGATATATTGAGCATTTTAAAGATTTAAAAAATCCATCTAATAAAGATAAAGAAATAGAATATGTGAAGCATTTGACCGCTCCTTGTACAGCAGGCTGTCCTGCTAACGTAAAAATCCCTGAATTTATTGAAGCTATAAAAGATGCAAGATACTTAGAAGCTCTTGCAATAATCAGGACAACAATGCCGCTTCCGGGTGTTTGTGGGAGGGTTTGCCCTCATCCTTGCGAGGCAAATTGTAGAAGAGGGCTTGTTGATGAGCCTGTAAGTATTATGGTATTAAAACGAACACCTTGGGATTATGAGTATTATCACCACAAAAAACCTGAAATTCCAATTTATAGAGAGCCTACAGATAAAAAGGTTGCAATTGTAGGTGCCGGGCCAGCCGGCCTTACGGCTGCTTACTACTTGGCACAGCTTGGTCATAAAGTTAAAATATATGAGATGCTACCTGAGCCAGGTGGCATGGTAGCTGTGGGAATTCCTGATTATAGGGAGCCAAGATTTTTACTAAGAAGGGAGGTTGAAATTATTCAATCCCTCGGTGTAGAGATACAGTATAATACAAAGCTTGGTAGAGATATATTCCTTGATGACCTCAAAAAAGATTACGATAGTGTTTTAATTGCCATTGGAGCGTTTAAAAGCAGAGATATGGGTGTTGAAGGTGAAAAGGACGGCTACGAAGGTGTCCTTGAAAGTGGTATAGATTTTCTCCAAAAGTTTTCACTTGGTGAAGAGATAAAGATTGGAAATAGAGTTGTCGTGGTCGGTGGCGGTAACACTGCTATTGACTGTGTCAGGACGGCAATAAGATTAGGTTCTACTGATGTTAATCTTGTTTACAGGCGTTCTCGTGCTGAGATGCCTGCAGAGGATTACGAAGTAGCGGATGCAGAGGAAGAAGGAGTTAAATTTCACTTCTTGATTAACCCTGTTAAAATAATTGCAAAAGATGGGAAAGTCGTGGGGCTTGAGTGTATTAAGATGCAACTTGGTGAGCCTGATGAGTCAGGTCGTAGGAAACCTGAACCTGTCCCTGGGTCAAACTTTGTAATTGAGTGTGATACAGTAATTCCTGCTATTGGACAATTTCCGGATTTAAGCTTCCTGAAAGAGGAAGATGGTATAAAGGTTACTAAATGGAATACGATTAGTGTAAAAGAGGATTTATATATGACCGATGTTCCGGGCGTATTTTCCGCCGGAGACTGTGAATGGGGTCCAAACACAGTAGTTAAGGCGATAGGTGCAGGAAGATGGGCTGCAATTATGATGGATAGGTATATGATGGAAGGGGATGTATATCTTACTGATAAAGAGAAATTAGAGTTAACCCTTTATAAAAATAAAGTATTTGATAAAAAAGAGATAGTTTGTGAACCACATACTATACACAGAGTACATCAGGCCAAGCTGTCGCCTGAGGAAAGGATAAAGCATTTTGAAGAGATTGAAAAACCTTATACAGAGCAGCAGGCTTATCTTGAAGCAACGCGTTGTTTACGGTGTGTTAGAATGGCAATGGTTGGATTAGAAAATTAAAGTTGGGGTATAGATATGGGGCAGATATATATTAACGATAAAGCTTACGATTTTAGAGAAGGGGAAACAATCTTAGATGTTGCCAGAAGGAATGAAATAGATATTCCCGTGATGTGCTATCTTGAACATATCACACCTACAGGTGCTTGCAGACTTTGTCTTATTGAGATTGAAGGGGTCGGCAAACCTGTGGCTGCCTGTGTTACATATGCACTTGATGGGATGAAGGTTAAAACCGATACGGAAAAAGTCGTAAAAAATAGAAAAAAAATGATGGAATTTGTCCTTATGAAGCACCCGCTTGATTGTCCTGTTTGTGACAAGGCCGGAGAATGTATGTTGCAAGATACGGCATACGGGTTTGGGATAAAAGAGGAAACATTTAAAACAGAAAAACCAAACAAACCTAAATTTGACTGGGAAATGATTATCCATGATGCAAATCTTTGTGTACTTTGTGAAAGGTGCGTAAAGCTGTGTCACGAGGTAGCAGGTTGCAGTGCTCTTGAAATCCAGGAGAGGGGTTTTGAGAATATTATAAATACAAAAGACGGCGCAAATCTCAGTTGTGATTTTTGCGGGATTTGCGTCGATTATTGCCCTGTGGGAGCACTTCTTGATAAGCCTTATAAACATAGCGTCAGATCATGGGATTTGGATAAGGCACAAAGTGTGTGTACCATGTGTCCTGTAGGATGTAAGGTTGAATATGGTCTTCATCAAGGTGAGATTTATAGAGCTACTTCAGCAAACAATGGGTTTATATGCTCGTTGGGAAGATATGCATTTAAATATACCGATAATTCTGAAAGGGTTACAAACACCTTGAAAAGAGTTAACAATAATCTTGAGACGGCTGATTTTAATGAGTCTGTAAAGGCAGTTGCTGAAAAGCTTGATAAGGTAAAAGAGTATTACGGTGAAGGCTCTGTGGCATTTTTAGTCGGCAGTAGTCTTTCTACTGAAGATATTGTGGCTACTAAACTTTTGGCGGATAAAATTGCTGATGGTAAAGTTACCACAGACATTATGCTTGAGTATGGTGCATACTTCAGTGAGTATTTCAAAAAATTCAATACTTATAGTAATATTGGTAAACTTGAAAATTTAAGAGATTCTGAACTTACATTTGTTATTGGCGCTGACTTAAAGAGAGAATCGTTAGGTGTAAAATGGGATATCATGAATGCTGTCACCAAAAATGATGGCAAGCTTGTTACCATCACTTTGACTGAATGTGAATATGAATATATGGCTGATGCAACGTTAAAGGCAGATTACGGTGATTTTGCAGGCGTATTTGAAAAGATAAAGAGCAATAATGACAGGCTGTATGCAGATATCAGAGATTATATAAAAAATGCTAAAAAGATTTCGTTTATTGTTGGTAACGAGTATATTCAGGCTGAAAAACAAATTAAGTCTGTATTTGCATTTCTTGACTATGCAGGCGGTAAAGATAAACTCTATAACTTTATAACTACAAGTGATAAATCAAACTTTATTACTGCTTTAAATGTAATAGGTGACAGTTATTCTTCTGCATCTTTCCTTGATGAACTTGGAAAAGGGAAAATTAAGGCGCTTGTGACAGTTGGTTTTGATACGTTTAATGTAGGTAAGCTATACAAAACAATACAGAAAAATGCTGTTAATCTTGAGTTTTTAGTGAGTCTTGGCATGTTTACTGATAACCTTTCGAGAAATGCAGACTTTTTCTTTCCTTTAAAGAGCTATCTTGAGCAGGAAGCAACTTTTGTAACAATAGATAACAGGTTGATAAAGTCTGAAAAGATAATTGATGCACCTGATGGTGCTTATTCGGCTTATGAGATTTTAAGTGAGATTGGTGCTGCAGAGGGTGTAACATTACCAAAAAGTGCGGATGAGATTTTTGATAACCTTGTTTCAGGTAAATTCGGATTCCCTGAAATAAAATATAGAGAAATAGACGGTTGCCTTTATAATGTGGTACAAAGCGGATATTCGCAGACTGAGTTTAGTTATAAAGAGTTTCCTAAAGGGACTGTGGAACTTATTGTTAATGAAAGGTATCACAACGGGCTTCTTACAGGAAAAGCCGCACTTGAAAAGAAAGATGGTGAGGCATACAGAAAGTATTATTTTGATGTAAAAGGTGAGATTATAAGCGGTGATGATGCTTGCTTTGATGGTAAATGCACTCTAAATAGTTCTGTGGCAAAAGGTGTAGTCCTTATTCCAAAGAATTAATTCTTAAAATATTCAAATAAAAAAGCCCCTTTTTCAGGGGCTTTAATTTTTTGTACGTAAAGATGTTTTAAAAACAGTTATCTGATATGGCAAATAAAAGTATAGAGGGTAGTGATAGTAAAGTTAGGTTCAACGTTCAATGTTCAACGTTAGTACTTTGTGCTAAACGATAAAAATTACAAGATAAGAACAGAAAAAAACATTTAAATTTATAGAGAGTTTAATAAAAAATCGCTGTGATTTTTCGTGCCTTATGCGGTTTAAAAAAAGGCATGCTTTTTCTGTGTTCGTTTTTAAATCAAAATAATTGTGCAACGGACTTTTAAATTATAAAATATTATCTTCCTTTAATACCTTTAAAAATTCGTCGAGGATGTGTTCGGATTTTACTTTTTTTAATATTTTACCCTTTTTAAAAATAAGACCAACCCCTTTACCACCGGCAATACCGTAGTCTGCGCCCCTTGCTTCTCCGGGACCATTTACAGGGCAACCCATTACGGCGATAGTAATGTTATCTTTTATGTGCTTAAGCTTTTTTTCAACTTCGACAGCGAGCTCTTCCAGATTTATCTCGGTACGTCCGCATGTGGGGCAGGATATAAATTCCGGGCCATTATTTCTTAAGTTTAATGATTTAAGTATTTCATAGGCGACCTCAACCTCTTTTATCGGGTCACCGGTCAGGCTGACTCTTAGGGTATCCCCTATCCCTTCAGATAAAAGTGTACCTATACCTATTGCCGATTTGATTGCACCTGCAAAAGTTGTCCCGGCCTCTGTAACGCCAATGTGAAGGGGGTAACTTGTCAGTTTTGAAAAGGCTCTGTAAGAGTCAATAGTTAAAGGGACACTGCTTGCTTTTAGGGAAACCTTAAAGTTAGTAAAACCGATACTTTCAAGAAATTCAACACTTCTTAATGCTGAAACTACGATAGACTTAACAGAAATACCGTAAGATTTTAGCAAATCTTTTTCAAGAGAGCCTGAATTTACACCTATTCTCAAAGAAACATTGTAATCTTTGGCAACTTCAGCAACTTTTCTTAACTTTTCAAATCCACCAATATTGCCCGGATTAATCCTTACACAATCTGCTCCATTAATAATGGAATTTATGGCAAGTTTATAGTCAAAATGTATATCGGCAATTAGTGGTATATTAATGTTTTTCCTTATATCTTTTAGTTTGCTACTGGCTTCTTCATCCGGCACGGCTACCCTTATAATTTCACAGCCTGCATCCTCAAGAAGTTTTATCTGACTTACCGTACTCAAAACATCTCTTGTGTCTGTATTAGTCATGGACTGGACAACAATGGGGGAATCCCCCCCGATTTTAACATTCCCCACGTTTATGGTTTTGGTATATCTTCTTGTCATAGTGTTTATATTGAGCTTAATATGTCATCAGCTGCCACAAGCCCTGATGCTGAAGCCTGGATAATACCTCTGGTTATCCCCGCGCCATCGCCAACACAGTAGAGATTTTTCAGGTTTATTGATTTTAGGTTGTTGTCAACCTTTATCCTAAGAGAATAGAATTTTACTTCTACTCCGTAAAGAAGTGTATTAGGGTCAGCCATCCCCGGCATAACCTTATCAAGTTGTAGTATGGTTTCCTTTATATCTGTAAGGTATCTGTAAGGTAAAACAAAAGATAAGTCTCCCGGCATTGCAGTTTTAAGTGTCGGGACTACAAAGTTTTTGCGGATTCTACTTTCTGTAGACCTTCTGCCTCGTAACAAATCCCCAAACCTTTGAACTATTATCGAGCCGCCACTTAGCATATTTGCCAGATATGCAATATTCTGACCATATTTTACAGGTTCTCTGAAAGGTTCTGTAAATTTTGTTGAAACAAGAAGCGCAAAATTGGTATTTTCGCTTTTTTTGTTTTTATAGCTGTGCCCATTTACTGTAATCAGGTTGTTTTGATTCTTTTCCTGTGCAATAAAACCGCCGGGGTTTACACAAAAAGTCCTGACTTCATCTTCAAACTCAGACGTATAATACTTTATTTTAAATTCATACAGTTGTTCCGTAAAATTGTCAGAAACAGACTTTGGTATTTCAACCCTCACGCCTATATCTACAGGGTTGATATCCGATTCTATATCGTATTTAATCGCCATTTCTTGCATCCATTGATTCCCGCTTCTGCCAACAGCAATTATAATCCTGTCGTAGTATCTTTTTTCCCCTGACTCTGTTATAAGCCCCTTAGCTTCACCATTTTCGACTATTAAATCTGCAACACCTGTGCTGCAATACATTTTTATATTCTCTGAATTTTCAAATTTATCATAGATATTAAAAATTGACTTTAAGCAGTTATCAGTACCTAAATGACGGATTTTTGCTGCATAAAGTCTCATGCTGTGCCTCGAGCAGAGATATTCCAAATCTTTTATTTTTTCATAATCAGATTTTGTGTCAATTTCAGAGACGCCGCTAACATCAACCCATATTTTGTCAGCCCTATCAATAAGATTTTTTAGCTCACTCTCAGGCATGAAATCTGATAACCATCCTCCAAACTCGGTAGTTAAGGTAAGTTTACCGTCTGAGTATGCTCCGGCACCACCAAATCCTGACATAATTTCCTTTCTGGTACGAGTTTTTATATCTGCCCCTTTTTCATAAAGGTCGACTTGTACCCCTTTTTTGTTCATAAGTTCGTAGGCAGCAAACATCCCTGCGCTACCAGCACCAATTATAGCTACTTTCATATCAATTACCTCATAAATAAATTATTTCAGCTGAGAAAGCTTTATTTTCAATGGTCAGTATAGCATAACTGTTTTTATCAGTCCATCTGTTATTTGTAGGGCTTCCGGGGTTTAAAAGATACTGCTTTCTAAATTTTCCGTAAAACGGCTTGTGGGTGTGACCGTAAATAATCAAATCTGTATTTTCAAATTCATATAAAAGTCGATTCTCAAGTCCAAATGGTGAGCCGTCACCATGAATAACTCCTACTGTTGTACCGTTGAAGTTAAGCTCCCTCTTTTTAGGAAGTAAATCGGGGAGATAGGGGTCAGTATTCCCTTTTACCGGGTATATGAGAGGATTTATTAGGGTTAATTCTTTAATCAGGGTATAACCTACTATATCTCCTGCATGTATAACAGCATCTGATAAGGCTATGTCGTCTAAAAGTTTTTTAGGTATATTTTTTATCGAATCAGTATGTGTATCTGAAATTACGGTTATTTTCATTATTTTTAATTTGCACAAAATAATCTATTTCGCAACTTATTTTTTAAATAAACTTGAATGACAGTAAGAATAATGTATACTTTTAATATGGGTGGTTTTGATTTGAAAGTATTAGAAAACAAATTTGATGAAGTGTTAAACTACAATATTCCGCTTGAAGAAAAACTGAATAAGCTTTTGTCAATTTGCGACAATATCATTCGTGAAAATCACAATGAGTTTAACCTCAAAGAGATTGACTGCAAGGCAGGTTGTGGACACTGTTGTATATTGAATATTGCAACTCTTGAGCCTGAAATTAAAAATATTATTGATTATGTAAATAAACACTTTGATAAAAACAAAAGGGTAGAGCTTAAAGCAAAGATACAGGAAAATTACATAATGGTTGTTGGTCTGGATGATGATGAGAGGATTTCAATCAGGAGAAAGTGTGTATTTTTGGATGAAAATGCAAGTTGCAGTATTTACCCGGTAAGACCTATACTTTGCCGCTCGGTTACATCTATAAGTGCTGAAAGCTGCAAAGAAGTTATAGCAGCCGCTTCGTTTGGGGAAAATGTTCCAATCATATCTAACCTATATGTTAAAGATATTTATATTACCCTTTTTAATGCTATTTATGAATTTCTCGGTGAGAATGATGTCGAAGTTAAAAGTAAAAAATTAACTGTATGGCTAAAAAAATATATTGATAACATTGAAGATTAGTAAGAATCTAATCGAAATTCTCTTTAATTTTGCTAAAAAAGAATCAAGTGAATTTCCAAAAAAATATTGACTGCAACTGATATATCAGATATCTTTAAATATAGTATTATAAAGGTGTTTTATGAGTGTGTTGAACCTACTTTCTGTTCGGGAACAGGTGTATGAATATTTAAAATCGATGATAAACAGTGGAGAGCTAAAGAGCGGTGACACAATAAACCTGAATGCCCTGGCAGATAAATTTAATATAAGTAAAACACCACTGCGGGATGCTCTTCTTCAACTTGAGGTGGATGGATTTGTCAATATTTTGCCAAGAAAAGGGATAATTGTCTCCAAACTAACTTTGGAAGATATAAAGTGGTATTACGAAGTTATAGCCTCAGCAGAAAGCTATATTCTTGAAAAATACGGTAATAAAATGACAGGTGATCACTTAGATGCCATGGAAAAATATAATAATAGCATGAAAGATGCTCTGAAGAATGATAATTTTGATGAATATTACAAAAACAATCTCAATTTTCATAATACTTATATAAATCTAACGGAAAATAAAACTATGCTAAAGACGATAAGGGTAGCTAAAGAGAGATTGTACGATTTCCCTCGCAAGAAGGAGTTTGTAAAGGATTGGGAGCTTGATTCTGTTGTAGAGCATGATGAACTAATAAATTTACTGGAACAAAAGGAATTTGCCCTTGCTGCAAAATTTATAAAAAATGTTCATTGGTCATTTGAATATCAGCTTAAATATATTTTAAAATATTATACGGAAACAGAATGAAAGGGTTAATTTTTGATATAAAAAGATACAGTATTCACGACGGGCCGGGGATAAGGACGACAGTCTTTTTGAAAGGGTGCCCTTTGAAGTGCCTATGGTGTCACAATCCAGAAAGCCAAAGTCCAAAACCCCAGTTCTTTTATTACAGGGATAAATGTATCGGTTGTAAATTATGTGCTTCTTCTTGTAGCACAAACGGTTTAATTTTCAGAAACAACAGGATTGTACGAAGCAGTTGCAAATATTGCTTGAAGTGTGAAGAAGTTTGTCCATCCTTGAGTATAAAATCGGTTGGAAAATATTACACAGTACCTGATTTGGTAAAAATTATAAAAAAAGATATTGATTTTTACGACAGCAACGGAGGAGTCACTTTTAGTGGCGGCGAACCTTTAATGCAGTATGATTTTTTGATAGAAGCTATGAAAACTCTTAAAGAGAAAAATATAAATATTGCAATTGATACAAGCGGGTATGCTGCAAGTGAAAGGATTTTACATGTGTCTGAATTTGCTGATATATTTCTTTACGATATAAAATATTTTGAGAATGAAGGGCATAAAAAACTCACTGGTGTTGAAAATGGTCTGATTTTGCAAAATTTGCAGCTTTTGTCTAAGACTGGAGTAAAAATAATAGTCAGAGTCCCGATTATCCCGACACTTACCGACAATGAAGATAATCTGAGATCTATTAGGGAATTTGTTGAATCGCTCAAGGGGGATATAATATTAGAGCCGGTCTTTTATCACGATACAATGATAGGAAAATATGAGCTTTGTGAAATGGAATATTCTCTAAATAATTTAGCTAAGCCTGACAAATATTATAAAAAAGAGAAATCAAGTATATTGGGAGTGAGTTATGAAGAAGCAAGCTGAATGCAAAGTGATAAGCTTTAGACAGGATTATTATGAGCGTGGAATGAATGAAAGGGTCAAGAGGCTCAGAAAATTTAGCCTTGAAGCGGAAGAAACCTTTTCATTCGAAAGAGCAAAACTTTTGACCGACTTTTACAAATCGGTTGAAGGGAAGAAAATTGGCATAGCTACCAAAAGGGGGATGGCGTTAAAATATATTTTAGAAAATAAAGCTATTTATATCGGGGAGGATGAGCTGATTGTCGGCGAAAGGGGCGAATTTCCAAAAGCTACTCCAAGCTACCCTGAAATTTCTCTACATTCTTTGGGTGATTTACAAATTTTAAATTCAAGAGAGAAACTCCCTTACAAAGTAAGTGATGAGGCATTTAAAATTTATGAAGAGGAGATAATCCCTTATTGGGAAGGCAAAACTATTAGAGAAGAGATTTTTGAAAAGGTTAGTGAAGAATGGAAAAGAGCTTATAAAGCTGGAATCTTTACTGAGTTTATGGAGCAAAGGGCACCGGGGCATACTGTAGCAGATGGGAAGATTTATGATAAAGGGCTGAGAGATTTTATAAATGACATTGAAGACAGTATTTCATCTCTTGATAAGTCAGATGAAGAGTACAATGAAAAGTTGGACGAGCTTACAGGGATGAAAATTGCATGCGAAGGGGTCATTAATTATGCAAAAAGACATGCAAAGAAAGCTCGAGAGATGTCGCTTCAAGAAAAAGACCCGATAAGAAAACAAGAATTGCTTAAAATTGCTGAGATTTGCGAATATGTCCCTGAAAATGCCCCACGAAATTTTTATGAGGCCTTGCAGCACTATTGGTTTATCCATCTTGGTGTCATAACTGAATTAAACGGATGGGACGCATTCAGTCCTGGCAGACTTGATTTAAATCTATACCCTTTATACAAAAAAGACATCGAGAGTGGTGTATTTACAAAAGAGGAGATAAAAGAGCTGCTTGAATGCTTTTGGGTAAAATTTAACAATCATCCTGCACCACCAAAGGTAGGTGTTACCGCGGAGGAGAGCAGCACTTATACAGATTTTGCCCAGATAAATTTTGGTGGAGTGGATAAAGATGGGCAGGATGCTGTAAATGATTTGAGCTTTTTGCTGCTTGATGTAGTGGAGGAAATGCGGATAGTCCAACCCAATGCAAGTGTGCATATTAGCAAAAAAAATCCTGACAGCTTTTTGAAAAGGGCACTTGAAGTTGTTCGCACCGGATTTGGGCAACCGGCAATATTTAATGCTGATGCGGTGATTCAGGAGCTTTTAAGACAGGGGAAAGATATTGTGGATGCGAGACTCTCAGGGACGAGCGGATGTGTGGAGTCAGGAGCATTTGGAAAGGAAAACTATACACTTACCGGTTATTTTAATTTGGTAAAAGTACTTGAAATAACAATGAATAACGGCGTTGACCCGTTGACTGGAGAAAGGCTTGGCCTTGAAACAGGTTATTTTGATGACTTTGAAAATTTTGATGAGCTGATGAATGCTTTTGAAAAACAGCTTAAATATTTTTTGGATATAAAATTACAAGGTAATCTCGCAATAGAGGAAATTTACGCCAAAAAGATGCCTGCGCCATTTTTGTCAGTTTTGATAGATGACTGCATAAAAAATGCAAAAGATTATAACGCTGGTGGGGCAAAATATAACAGCTCATATATTCAGGGGGTGGGAATCGGTACAATAACTGACATTTTGTCGGCACTTAAAGATGTCGTTTTTGAGAAGAAGATTATACCAAAAAGTAAGGTAATCGAAATCTTGAGAAACAATTTTGAAGGTTATGAAGTCCAGAGGCTCATTCTTAAAAACAAAACAAAAAAATATGGGAATGATGAGCCACTTGCAGATGAGATTATGAAACACGTGTTTGAAGTGTTTTATCGTCTTGTCGATGGCAAACCTAATTATAAAGGGGGGCAGTTCAGAATTAATATGCTTCCGACAACAGTACATGTTTACTTTGGCTCTGTAGTGGGAGCTACATTTGACGGCAGAAAGGCTTTTGAGCCACTTTCTGAAGGGATATCACCTGTTCAGGGTTCAGATGTCAATGGTCCAACAGCAGTTATTAAATCTGCTTCCAAAATGGACCATTTAAAAACCGGCGGGACACTTTTGAATATGAAAGTAACCCCTTCTTTAATAAAAGATGAAAAAGGCTTATCCGCAATGATGCAGCTTGTTAGAACATATTTTATGTTTGATGGGCATCACATTCAGTTTAATGTCATAGATGCCAAGACTCTTAAAAAAGCAAAAGAAAAGCCTGAAAACTACAGAGATTTGATAGTAAGAGTAGCAGGATACAGCGATTATTTTTGCAATCTTAACGACAAATTGAAAAATGAAATAATTGAAAGAACGGAACATGAGTCATTTGTATAATTGAGCAAATGTTTAAAATTGTGTCAATACTTTTAAAAGCATAGGGAGGCAAATAAAATTTGTAATAGACATAATTAGCTTAAAATTTAAAAAAGCTTGTGTTATAATTTTTGCATGAGCAGAATGGTTATATTTTGGCTTTTTCTTTTTTTTCTTGGATTTGTACTTATAAATTATCCTTTTATTTCAATTTTTGATAAAAAAATATTTGTTTTTGGCTATCCACTTTTATATATTTATTTTTTTGCAGGCTGGCTTGTATCTATAATTGTCGTATATATATTTTCAAGGAAGATAGATGATGAGTAATAATTTTGAGGTTGTTTTTTTTATTACTCTTTTGTATCTGTTTTTACTATATATAGTCGGATATATTTCTGAAAAATTGTATATAAAAAATAGTAAATATATTTGTAACCCTTACGTATACTCACTTACATTGGCCGTCTACTGCACAACATGGACATACTACGGCTCAGTTGGGAGAGCCGTATCAAATGGGATAGAGTTTCTGGCAATTTACATTGGACCTACGCTTATTATATTTACCTGGTGGTTTTTTCTAAGAAAACTTGTCAGAATTGCGGAAAATCACAGTATTACATCCTTGGCGGATTTTATAAGTTTTAGATATGGAAAGTCCAAAAGACTTGGAATACTTGTGACACTGCTTTGTTTAATAGGTGTAATTCCATATATTTCTCTTCAACTTAAAGCGATAAATGAAACAATTTTTCTTATTGCCTACAATACCCCCTACCTTGGGACCAAGACATTATTAGTTAAGGATACTGCTTTTTATGTATCGATAATTATAGGTATATTTGGTGCTCTTTTTGGGACAAGACATTTTGGCGACCATAGAAAACACCCTTCCCTTGTCGGGGTAATAGCATTTGAATCGATAATAAAGCTTATTGTGTTTCTTATTGCGGGTATTTTTATAACCTATTTTATGTACGATGGTTTCAGGGATATTTTGAGCCAGGTTGTTAACTCTCAAAGCCCTTTTATAAAAGGGAAGCTTGATACAGTTTTCAAAATAGGTGGCAGCAATGTTTCAAGCAGCGAGTGGCTTGCGCTGATTGTAATGAGTATGTTTGCCGTAATGTTTTTGCCAAGGCAGTTTCATATGGCGGTTATCGAAAATACGGATGAAAAGCACATAATAAAATCTATGTATTTGTTTCCATTATATCTTTTCGTAATAAACATTTTTGTAATACCCATCGCATTTGCCGGACTGATTAAGTTTGAGGGGGGAGGCAATCCGGATTATTATTCAATGGGACTTCTTATCGAAAATGGAAATTATCTGTTAGCAATTCTCGTATATCTTGGCGGACTTTCAGCAGCCACAGGAATGATTATCGTTACTTCTGTGAGTCTTGCCAATATGTTTATAAATAACTTTATTCTTACATTTATCGTAAGGTATGTTATCAAAATCAATTTGGGTATGATTATTCCTCACCTAAAGAGGGCAGCAACCCTTTTTGTAGTAATGGTAGGGTACTATTATTTTGTAAAAGTTGGCAGCTCATTTTCGCTTGTAAATCTTGGCCTTACATCGTTTGCTGCTGTGTCTCAATTTGCTCCGGCCATAATTTTTGGAATTTTTTGGAGGGATGCAAATGAGAAAGGGGCATTGGCGGGGATATCTTTGGGTTTTTTATTCTGGTTTTATACACTTATAGTTCCATACATGGCAAAGTCAGGGGTGATAGACTATAACATAATACTGAATGGCCTTTTTGGAGTTAAAATTTTACGGCCAACAGCCCTATTTGGACTTGACACTCTTGATATCTGGAGTCACAGCTTATTCTGGAGTCTTGCTTTTAATATTGCAGGTATTGTGCTTGTGTCATCTCTGAGCGAAAAAAGTGTTGTCGAATCTGAAACTGCTTCCCTTTGTGTGGATTCATTTTCTTTTGGCTATATTGCCAGAAAGCGTTCGGTAATAGAAGGTTTAACTGTTGATGATATTGAAAGTATATTGAATAACTTTTTTGGTAAAAAGACCTCTCAGGAAAAGATTACAGCTTATCTTCAGACAATCAATAAAAACAGGGGAAACTTAAATATGACCGAAGTGACCACGCTGAGGGATAAGGCGGAAGAGATGCTTTCTTCTGCAGTAGGGCCAGGAGCTGCCAAATTGATATTTGAATCTTATGCACAAATAAAGGGTAAAGGTGAGACAAAAGTAATAGATGTATTTAAGGATTTACTTTCCTATGGAGTGGGAGAATCGAAAGAGACACTTGTGAAAAGAATCTCTGAACTAAATGTAATACTTGATATTTCGAGAATTTTCTCGAGTGTAAATACATTGGAGACGAAACTTTTTAAGGCACTTGAGATAATTAAGGACACATTCCATTTTGACCTTGTGATATTGAGAAGAAAAATAGGGGAAGTATTGGCAGTATATTCTTATGCTGGCGAGCTTAATTCAAGCCTTCTTACAAGTTACAGGTTAATTGACCCTAAAAGGTCATATATCGGAAAAGCTGCCGTCCAAAAAATACCTCTTGCTGTCAATGATATAAATCAGATTGAACTTAATGAATTTTCCATAGATTTAAAAAAACATGGTGTTATATCTTTTGCCCATATCCCTCTTATTATAAATGAAGAAGTGCATGGAATTATAACATGTTATAGCAAGCTTTTTAAAAATTTATTCAGCAAGGAGATGATAAGTCTTTTGCAGAGTATCGCCAATCAAATGGCTTACATGATTAATAATCACTATCAGACTGAAGAGATTATCAAGATGAGAGAGGTTGCAAAAGAGCTTGAGATTGCCAAGCAAATTCAAAAATCGTTATTGCCGGAAAAATACCCTGAAGTTTATGGTGTCCAGATGCTTGGTGTATGTTACCCTTCTGAATTTGTAGGTGGTGATTATTATGATTTTTATCAAATAAGAGAAGGTGTTTTTGATGTGGTTATTGCAGATGTTTCAGGCCATAATGTGGCCTCAGCGCTCATTATGACTGAGCTTAGAAGTATAATAAAGTCGATAATAAATTTTCAAAAAAACATTACGCCAGCAAAAATTATGTCAATACTGAACAGAGAGATTTATGGAGACCTCACAAAGCTTGAGTTTATTATTACAATGATTTATATGCGGGTTAACATCAACAACGGGACAATTACCTTTTCCAATGCCGGTCATCATCCACCTATTGTTTTTCAGCAAGGAAAAGAGATTAAGGAGCTCATTTTTGGTGATCCTTTGCTGGGTCTTATGGAAGATATAAGCTATAAAGAAATGACATATACTTTGAAGGATAATGATGTTGTATTTATGTATACTGACGGGATAATTGAAACTGAAAACGATAAAAGGGAGTTTTACGGTATTAAGAGGCTTAAAGATACGCTCGTAAATTCTCGCGAGGAATCTCTTAATGGTCTTTTTAAACTAATTTTTGATGATGTAGTAAATTTTAGGGGGTCAAAAGTCCAAAATGATGACATTACCATGACAGCATTTAAAGTAAAATTTAAATAAAAATTTGTATAAGGAGGTCCAATGCCTATTATTACAATTGAAGGTCCAAAGGTGGAAGATATTCAGAAGAAAAGAGATTTTGTAAAAGAAATAACCAAAACCACCGCCAGCTATTTTAATATGCCAGAAGAGTCAATAATTATTCTTATCAGGGAAAATGAGCCGCAAAATGTAAGTGTAGGTGGCAGACTCATTATTGATAAAAACAGGAAATAAGCAAAAAAACGGGCATATTTAAAGCTTTTTGGCTAAAATATGTCCGTTGGACTTACATAACTTTAGTTACGGAATTATAATTAATTCAGATATTCGCCAAAGACCTTGTTTTTGCATTCCCCACATATTCCGTGGGTGAATGTAGGAATTACCCCCCTTTCAAACAAGTCAGTTTCGTAAACTACTTTATCAAGAGATTGAAATTTTGAATTGTAAAAAATTTTGTTGCACCAGGCACATATCTTTACAAATTCTCCGGTATCATGCCTTTTTTCCCATTCTTCTCTATTTTCAATATTTGCAACATTTCTTATGGATGATAGAATATAGTCTTCTATAAAATCAAACCTTATCTCTAACATTTTTAATTCGTTATTGGCGTAAGCTGTAAAAATAGTTTTGAAAGAATATTTTTTGTTTTTTACCTTGTTTATTATAAGTTCCAGTATGTTGGTTAAAAATTTATCAATTTTATAGCAAAAAAATTCACTTTCACTCAATAAATTAATTAAGTTGTGGCCAACCAGGCCATTTATTTTAATGTCAGAATCAGGGACAAAACTATCTAAGACAGTATGGTTATCAGGGTCCAACTTAAATACTTTGGGTTTAAGAAGATGCTAAAGACAGGCTTATTGCTTTTATCAACAAATGGAGCAAGCTTTATAGGTATTTTAACAACATAAGAGATAAAATAAATAATTACACTTACTTTTTTAAATTTCACCCTAAGGTAAGAAGTTATTTTAGAACGACTAATTGGCTTGAAAGGTGTTTTAAGGAGCTTAAGGATAATATTAGGGTCAGGGGCTATTTTCATTCTGAAGAGAGCGCCAATAAGTTTTTATATATATTTTTTAATGACAAGAGCTTGAAATATCAGCAAAAAAAATTAAGGTACTCAGATATTCTTGAGGAGGCATTTAATGGATAAAAATATTTCAAGGGGGATGGGTGACACAATT
>NZ_JAJAFU010000023.1 GCF_020480685.1 Deferrivibrio essentukiensis | reverse complement strand
CAGATATGAAGCTTAAAAAAGTAAAAATAGGTGAATTACTATTAAGTAAAAATCTTATTACCGAGGCACAACTTAAAGTAGCCTTAAGTGAGCAGGCAAGGACAGGTAAAAAACTCGGTGAAACACTTATCGACCTTAACTATATAACCGAATATGACTTATTAAACGCCGTATCAGAACAATTGGGAGTAGAAATGGTCTCCATTTCTGACTATGAGCTAACACCCGACCTTAAGAAACTTATCCCTGAGCAGATTGCGAGAAAATATAAAGTAATACCTCTCAAATACTCAGAAAATCTAATCACGCTTGCAACAAATGACCCCATGAATATAGATGCTATGGATGAACTCTCCAGAATGACAAGAAAAAATATATTACCGGTACTCTTAACTACTGATGACCTTTTCTACGGTCTTGAAAAAATTTATGGTACGGAAGATAGATTGTTCAAAATAGCAACAGATGTAGAAAAAAAGATAATCGGTAACCTTTCAGATGATGAGTTTTTAGAAAGTTTATCTCAAGATGCCCCGATTGTAAACCTTGTAGACGGTATTTTGGCTAAAGGGATAAATGAGGGGGCAAGCGATATCCATATTGAACCGGATGAAGATAAGCTTAGAGTAAGATATAGGATTGACGGTATTTTGCATGAGGTATTGGCAGTTAACAAAAGTTTACATTCACCCATAACTTCCAGAATAAAGATTCTTGCAAATATGGATATTGCTGAAAAAAGAGCTCCACAAGATGGAAGGTTTAAAATTAGAGTTAATTTCAAAGATATTGACTTTAGGGCTTCAACTCTTCCAACATATTACGGAGAAAAGGTGGTTTTAAGGATACTTGACAGAAGCAATGTGGTTTTAGACTTGAAAAGTATCGGAATGAGTAGTCAAAATCTTGAAATTTACGAGTCTATTATTTCAAAACCTTACGGGATAATTCTAATCACAGGACCTACAGGTAGCGGTAAGACCACAACCTTATATGCTACCCTTTCAAAGCTAAACTCAGTAGAAAAAAATATTGTAACCGTTGAAGACCCTATTGAATACAATTTTAAGCTTATCAATCAAGTCCAGGTGGACGAATCCGCAAATGTAACATTTGCTTCAGCCTTAAGGTCTATTTTAAGACAAGACCCTGATATTATAATGGTTGGTGAAATCAGAGACAAGGAAACTGCAGAAATATCAATACAAGCCTCACTTACAGGTCACTTAGTCCTGTCAACAATACACACCAACGATGCAGTAAGTGCAGTTGTAAGACTTATGGATATGGGGATTGAGCCATTTTTGGTAGGCTCCTCACTGATTGGAATTGTCGGACAAAGATTGGTTAGAAAAGTATGTATGAATTGTGCCGTTGAATACACTCCACCTCAAGAATTTCTTGATAGAATTGGCGAAATTGAAGAAAATGTGAGATTTGTCAAAGGGGAAGGGTGCCCTGAGTGCCATTATACCGGATACCAAGGAAGAATAGGAATTTATGAAGTGCTTAAAATAAATTCTGTTTTAAGAGAAATGGTTGTAAGAGGTGCAAACAGTGAGGAATTGAGAAAAGCAGCCATACAAGGCGGATTTTCCACAATGTTTGACTCAGGCCTCAAGCTTGCAAAAATGGGAATCACAACCATTGAGGAAATATTAAGGGTTACCGTTATCAAAGACGAATAGTGTGAAAGTTGGTGCAAAATAAAAATATGTCTTAACCATTTTAGCATATGCGATAGTTTTAGCTACTGCACCTGTATCTGTTAGCAACATTTAGCAGCTTTCATTAGTTTTGTTTGGGCTTTCAAGTTTTGATAAAATTAAAGGTTTAATCTTCTCTTGAAACAGATTATCAGATAATTTGTTACCGTTTAAATCGGTCACAGCAAATGAATCAACAACTCTATCAACATCAGTGGAAATTTTTGCATTTTGGACATATATACCATTCTCTTCAAATATTTTCAAAATATCATACAAAAGTCCTTTATAATCATAAGCAAAAACATCTATGACAGAATATTGAGAAGAGATTTCATTATCCAGATTCACTTTACTGTTCAAATGATGTTGCAGCTTCTTTTTGCCAAAAATATTAGCTCTGCTCTTTTGCAACAATGAATCAATATCTTTTTTGCTTAGCAGAATACTGTCTATTGTGCTCTTAAGCCTGTCCATAGTGGCTTCAACCTGCTCTAAATCCACATTTTCAAGTGAAACCTGAAATGTGTCCACCGCTATGTTTTTGCCAAAAGTATATATTTGTGCCCCTAAAATATTAAAACCCATATAAGCAATAGCGCCTACAAGCTTTTTTAAAATACCCGCCTTGTCTTTTGTACAAACCATAATGTTTATTGCGTGAATATCCTTTCTTACGGCATATTCTACCAAAGAGATATTGTCTTTAAGACTTGAAGCCATCTTAATGTGTCTGTGGATATGTTTTATTTTGTTGGAAAATATATAATCATCTTCAAGTATACTGAAGATGGAAAGAAGCTCAGCATCCCCCGCAACCCTTTCCAACAGTCTCTTCTTCTTGCTCTCTACAATATTTTTAAACTCTGTCTGAATGTCATCCTGGTCAAATTGATAATATGCCCTCTTGAATAATTCTTTTAATAATGAATTTTTCCATTCATTAAATAAATTACCGCCTACGGCATTCATATCCGCATAAGTTAAGAGAAACAACAATCTTAACTCTTCTTTATTATTTAGATGGCTTATAAAATGTTCAATAACTTCAATGTCATAAATATCTCTTCGCTGTGAAATATGGCTCATCAAAAGATGTTGCTCAACAAGGTTATAAATAGTGTCCGTATCATCCATATTCATACCCAACCTTTTGCAGATTATCTTAGACATTTTAGCCCCTACAATAGAGTGGTTTTTCCCCTGCCCTTTTCCGATATCGTGCAATAGTATGGCAAGAATCAGCAAATCTTTCCTTTCCAGCTTTTTAAATTCATCTTGGTAATCTGCATATTGGGACGGCAGGGCATCATGAAGTTTATCGATGTAGCCTACTGCCAATATCGTATGCTCATCAACAGTATAGTGATGGTACATATCAAATTGCGGTTTACACACTATTTTATCAAATTCTGGTATAAACTTTTGTAAAACCCCTGTATCAGCCATGAGTGTTAATATTTTGGAAGAGTAAGGTGTTTTTGAAATAATTTTAAGAAAGACTTCACCATATTTTTTAACAAAGCTATCCGAAATAAGATAAAGACTCTCTTCCAAAAGCTCTTTCAAGGACTCTGACAGCCTCAGGGAGTATTGAGCTGCATAGTAAAACACATACAAAATATTTTTATGATTATCTAAAAAATACGCTTTATTGTTTGTTGTAATAAAATTTTCATATTTAAAAAGGTCGGTGGCAATACTTTTGACAGACTTTGATGTCCTATCTTTAAAAATAAATTTAACAATCGTATTATCTATTACTTTTCGACTTATATCCCTAATTTTTCTGGCAGCTTTGTAGTAATCCATTAAAAATACTTCAACCGCAAGCATACTTGACGTATTTATATATCCAAGTATTTCAGCAATATTTGGTTGGCTGTCTATGCTCAAAACATCATATTTTCGATTATGAAAATAGTGAATCTCTATCCTTATTCTGTGTATAAGCTCTGCTGATTCAACAAGCTCGTCATAGTCTGAAATATCTATAATTCCCGCATTTATCAGATTTCTAAGCGTGTTATCATTGTAAAGGGTTTTTGAAATCCAATAGATAGTATTTACGTCCCTAACGCCACCTTTACCTTCTTTGATATTAGGTTCAATTTTATATATTGAATCTCTATATTTCTTTGCTCTATTTCTTTGCTCGGAAACCTTTTGAAGCAAAAATTTCTCTTTTCCTCTATTAATAACCTTTTCATTTAAAATTTTTAAAAAATCATTATATATATCAACCTCTCCAATCAAAAATCTGTTATCAAGGAATGAAGTCTTTACAACCTCATCCTCAAGAGCAGCATCGGTAATCTCCGACAACTCCTTAATTTGAATACCCGGCTGAAGTTTTAAATCCCATAAAGTCGTGGTAAAAATGTTAATTAAATCTTTATCACTATCACTTAAAGCCTTCCTGTGTAAAATAAGAATATCTATATCAGAATATGGAGCCATCTCTTGCCTTGCGTAGCCCCCTATAGCTAACAAACAGATATTTTCTGAATGATTATCAATCAAATTATAAATTTCTTTTACGGTATCATCACACAGTGAAGCAAGCATTCCCATGATTTGCCATGATATTCTGGTGTTTTGTCTATTCTCTTTTATACTTTCCCAACGGTGCCAGAATTTACTCTTTAAAGATTTAATGTCAATTGTAGATAAACTTTTCAAAATAAACATCCTTTATAAAGTTGCCACCATACTTGGCTTCGAGATTTTTCTTTATTGTACTTTTTAAAAACTCTTTCCCTTTAGCTGTAGACACATCACTCACCTTAAATTCTGAAAGCGTATTGGCGATTACTGCTGCAGTCAGTGCATCATTTTTAACAATCATCTTTTGACTTGACCTATCAGTCACAGTGATAGTCATATCAATTCGGTAATATCTCTTCACCCCATCACCCGTTCCTGCTACTATATCCCTTAGCTGCACCGCATAGTCATTACCTATTTTCACATCTTGAATTTTATAATTTTTAAAAACAGTATCATTCTTGAAATCAACTTTTTTCACCAAAAGCCCTAAAGATAGATTAATACGACTTCTTAACGAGAAAACTACAAGCCCCACCAATAAAACAACCGCTAAAAGTATAATTACATTTTTTTTGTCCATAAAAATAATATAACAAAACAGAACAAATTTTTAAACAAAATACTTCACTTTTTTTATCTAAGGTATAAAATAAAAAAGCACCCAGAATGAATGGGTGCCAAGGTAACTTTATGTGTTGAACCTACAGGGTATGTTAAAGATATACATATTACAATAAAGTTCAACTATAAATTTAAAAAAAATTGGAGATAATGTGAAAATATATTTTTATACACAAGGATGTAAAGTCAACCAGGTTGAAACAGAAAATTTAAAACTTGATGCAGAAACAAAAAATATCAGTATTGTTAATACAATAGAAGATTCAGACATTGTTATCATAAATTCTTGTGCAGTAACCGATAATGCAGTGAAAAAATTTAAAACATTTATAAAAAAAACAAAGACCAAATTTCCAGACAAAAAAATTGCTATAACAGGTTGCGGAGCAGATATGCTCAAAGAAAAGGGGAAAGATTTAGCTGATTTAGTTATCACAAATTCAGGGAAAGCAGATATTTTTGAATATATTATAAAAGAGAAAGATAATTTTAATGACATTGAAACAATCGAGCATTTTGAAGAGTTTAATGAAAACCTTGTTAGAGATAAAACAAGGGGATATTTAAAAATTCAGGACGGTTGTGACGCTTACTGCTCGTATTGCATTATCCCAAGCTTGCGAGGTAAACCAAGAAGTAGAAAGATTGAAAGTGTTATATCTGCTTTTAGAAGTTTTATTGCAAACGGTTATAAAGAAATAGTACTTGTCGGTATTCATATAGGAAAATACGGAAAAGATATAAATTCCTCTCTAAAGGACTTACTTAAGGAGCTATCTGAAATTGAAGGTAGGTATAGAATAAGACTTTCATCACTTGAAGTTAATGAAATAGATGATGAGTTAATACATCTTATTCTGACAAACAACAAATTTTGCCCCCACTTTCATATTCCGCTACAAAGTGGCTCAGATAAAATTTTAACCCGTATGAACAGGAATTATTCAAAAAATGAATTTATTCAAACCGTTAAAAAAATAAAACGGATTAACCCGGATGCAATAGTTGGCGGAGATGTAATCGTAGGATTCCCGGGTGAAGGGGAAACTGAATTTGAAGAAACAAAACAGACTATCTTCGATGCAGGGCTAAACTATATCCATGTATTTCCATACTCGGAAAGGGAAGGGACAAAAGCGGTAACAATGCCTGACAGTGTGCCTGTGAAGATAAGAAATGAAAGGGCAAGACACCTTAGAGAAATTGCTGAAAGTCTCAAATTTAACTTTGCGAAAAAGTTTTTTGGACGCGAGGTTGAAATTTTAGTAGAAAAAGATAATAAAGGACTTACAAACAATTATCTTGAGGCAGAAATTTTAACAAATGAAGTCAGAAATACCTTTATTAAAGGGAAAGTAATCAGTGTCACTTTTGACGGAAATTTAATAATACAGAGGGTATAATGGGCAAAAAAATAGTAATTGTAGGTGGTGTAGCTGCAGGTGCAACAGCTGCAGCAAAAGCAAGAAGAGTTTCTGAAGATGCAGAAATAACAATTATAGAAAAGAGCTCTTATATTTCTTATGCCAATTGCGGGCTACCTTACTACATAGGCAAAGTTATTCCACATAAAAAAGATATTATTTTGCACAACAAGAAGTCCTTTGGCACCAGATTTAATACCAACGTTTTGCTTAACACTAAAGCTACGTTTATAGATCCTGTGACCAAAAAAATTGTAGTTGAAACAGACAAAGAGCAACAAGTAATCGAATATGACAAACTTATCCTTGCAACAGGGGGGAAACCGATTATTCCTAAGATTGAAGGTATAGAAAATGTTGATTATTTCTTCGTCAGAAGTGTGGAAGATGCAGAAAAGATTGTAAAAAAGATTGAATCTGCAAAGAATGCCCTCATTGTCGGCGGAGGCTACATCGGGATAGAGATGGCTGAGGCCCTTTATCATGCAGATATCAAAACAACTCTCGTAGAATATGAAAAAAATATACTACCTGTCTTTCCACCTGAGTGTACACTCAAGATTTATGATGAAGCATTAAAGTGTGGCATCGATATTAGGACGGGAACTGCCCTTGTAAAGGTTGAAAAATTTGATGATAAAATTAAATGTTACTTTTCTGACCAAAAAGAGCTTATTGTAGATTTCCTTATACTTGCCACAGGTGTTACACCCGATACCGAGCTTGCTGAAACTGCAGGTGTGCAAATTGGGGAGCTTGGAGGTGTCCTTGTCAATGAAAAAATGGAAACCTCAGTCACAGATATCTATGCTGCGGGTGATATGGTAGAAAAGCATAACCTCATTACCGGTAAAAATGTACTAATGCCCCTTGCCGGGCCTGCCAACAAGGAGGGGCGAGTTGCTGGCTGTAATGCTGCAGGTGGGAATATGACTTTTAAAGGGGTTGTTGGAGCTTCCGTGGTAAGTTTTAACAATGCGGTAGTAGCACATACCGGGCTTACATTAAAACAGGCTGTTGAAGCAGGTTTTGATGCTGACACTGTTTATGTGGAAAATGCCCAACATGCTGAATATTACCCAAACCCTAAGTTTATATTTTTAAAATTAGTATATGAAAAGAAAACAGGAAAAATACTTGGAGCAACCGCTTCAGGAGAAGAAGGGGTTGCAAGAAGGATTGATGTAATATCCACTGCCATTTACGGTAATCTGACAGTATTTGATCTTGAAAATATTGATCTATGCTATTCACCGCCACACGGCTCTGCCAAAGATGTAGAGCATATGGCAGGTTACGTAGCAGCAAATCAGGTTAGGGGTGAAGGTTTTGGAATAACACCTGAATATTTTTTAGAGCTTGAAAAAGGGGACTGGCACTTTCAATTATTGGATGTAAGAACAAGTATTGAGTACAAAATGTATCATTTGGAAAATTCAATAAATATTTATGTAAACGATTTGAGAAATAACCTTGAAAAACTGGATAAAAACACACCGGTTGTGGTATACTGTGCTGTGGGCTTTCGAGGGTATCTTGCAACAAAAACTCTAAGAAATTTAGGGTATAAAGCCTACAATGTTTTAGGCGGAATAGAGGCTATAAAAAGATTTAAAAAAATAAATTAGGGGGATTTATGAATGTGTTAATGAAAACGGATTTTACCGATATGAAACTTGTAGGCAGAGGGAAGGTAAGGGACATTTACGACCTGGGGGAGAATCTTCTAATTGTAACTACCGACAGGCTTTCAGCCTTTGATGTAATTTTGCCGACAGGGATACCTAAAAAAGGGTTTGTGCTGACACAACTCTCAAAATTTTGGTTTGATATGATGAGTGATATCGTTGAAAACCATATAGTTACTACCGATATAGACAAGATGCCACCTATATGCCAAAAATACAAAGAACAGCTTGAAGGCAGAAGTATGCTTGTCAAAAAAGCCAAACCTTTTATGGCTGAATGTGTGGTTAGAGGATATTTAAGTGGTTCAGGATGGAAAGATTATAAAACAACAGGTGCAGTTTGTGGAATAAAGCTTCCATCAGGGTTAAGAGAGTCAGAAAAACTTCCCGAGCCTATATTTACACCTGCAACTAAGGCTGAGGTAGGAGCTCATGACGAAAATATTGATTTTGAAAAATTTAAAAAAATAGTAGGGGAAGAGAATGCAGAAAAATTAAAAAACCTTGCCATTCAAATCTACTTAAAAGCTTCTACATATGCAGAAAAAAAAGGTATTATTATAGCTGATACAAAAATGGAGTTTGGACTTTACAACGGTAAAATAATTATAATCGATGAATTGTTGACACCTGATTCTTCAAGATTTTGGTTTAAAGAGAAATATGAAGTAGGAAAACCTCAGCAGAGTATGGATAAACAATATGTCAGGGACTACCTTGAGACTCTGGACTGGGATAAAACAGCTCCCGGCCCTGAACTACCTGCTGATGTTGCTGCTCAAGCGTCAAAAAAATATTTTGAAATCATGGAAATTTTAACAAAATGATAACAACAAGAGTGGCCGCTTTAGGCCACTCACTTTTACTGCCACAACTCATTTCCAATATCGTTTGCATTTAAGCAATTTAGGATTTATAATTATACAGTCATGAGCATGCAAATTTCTTTTCTCGGCGGTTTAGGTGAAATAGGTATGAATATGTATGTCTACGAAACCGAAACAACCGCCATAATAGTTGATTGCGGAGTTATGTTTGCCGATTTATCTCTGCCGGGTGTTGATTATATAATTCCGGATTTTTCATATATTGTCAGTATAAAGGATAAAATAAAAGGGATTGTAGCAACCCATGGACACGAAGACCACATCGGTGGCATAAGCTACCTCTTAAAAAACTTCAATGTTCCTATTTACGGCGGGAAACTAACCCTTAATCTCTTAAAACACAAGCTTACAGAAGAAAAATTAAAAGCTACACTAAAAGAGATTTCAGATATGGATTGTATTGTTATAGATGATATTTCAATATCTTTCTTACAAATAAACCATTCCATTCCGGATACCTTTTGCATAAAAATAAAAAGTAAAAAAAATACTTTCATCCATTTGTCTGACTTTAAAATAGACAAGACGCCCATTTCTCAAAAACCTTTTTCAGAGGAAAGAGTTGTTAAATTTTTAGAAAATGAAAAAGTAACAGGGATTTTAATAGACTCAACAAGTTGTCAAAGGGTAGGGGTATCGCCGTCAGAAAAATCTGTTTACGAAGATTTATACAAAATAATATCCGATGCTTCAGGAAGGGTATTCTTCACCACATTCTCTTCAAATATTGACCGTATCAGTCAGGTACTTGACATTTGTGAAAAATTAAAAAGAAAAGTAGTTATAGAGGGGCGGTCAATAACAAAAAATATAAATATTGCCACCCAGCTTGGCTATCTAAAATATAATCCTGAAAATATCATCAGGTTAAATGATGCTAAAAAATATGACGACAATAAATTGTGTTTTATAATTTCAGGATGCCAGGGGGAAGTAAATAGTACCCTTTACAAAATAGTTTCAAGAGAAAGGAACTCTTTACAGGTCAAAAAAGGGGACTTATTTATAATCTCATCACGGGTAATCCCCGGCAATGAAAAAAATCTTGCCAAAGCTATAAATCATATCTTCTATTATGAAGCTGAAGTCGTTGACATTGAGAAAGAAAATATTCATGTTTCAGGCCATGCTTACAGGGAGGATGTTAAAATAATTACATCACTAACAAGCCCCAAATATTTTATACCCATTCACGGTGAATATACTCACTTAAGGAAAAATATTCAAAATATTACCGAAGATTTAAATTTCAGCCAATCAAACTGCATCTTTGTAGAAAATGGAAAGAAAATCACCTTTGATAATAATCAAGATTTAGTAAGCTTTTCAGACATACCTTTTGGCAAAACATATATAGACACTCGAGGAGGGTTTATTTTTGGAGAAGATGAACTTAAAATAAGAAAAAATATGGCAAGGGATGGTGTCTTTTTTATAAACTACTTCTTCAAGGAAAATAATTTTAATATAAAAGAGTTAAATGCCATTGGTTTCTCACTGACTGATGAATTGCAATATTATATAAAAAAGCAGATAAACGATAATATCAGTCTGCTTATTGAATCATCTCTGAGCGGTGAGTTTCAGTTTGATGAGATATTAACAAAATTTATCAAAAAAATTTTCAAAAAAAGGTTTGACCGACGACCAGAAATTAAAGTAATTAAAGATGGTTTTAATATTTTATAATTATTCGTTAGGAGTATTTCATGCTTGAATATATACTGCTCGGTTTATTGCAAGGTATAACGGAGTTTTTACCGGTTAGCAGCTCAGGGCATCTTGTAATAGCCCAATCATTGATTAAGGACTTCCAACAACCTGGCATTATGTTTGATGTTATGCTTCATTTTGCAACCTTTATGGCAGTAATAGTATACTTTTGGAAAAAGATAAAAATACTTTTAAAAGGTTTTTTGGGGATATTTGTACCCGGCTTTAAAGTAACATATTTTGATAACAAAACATACATTTGGGGTATATTTTGGGCAAGTATCCCAACAGGGATAATAGGGCTTTATCTTAACCATAAGGCAGAAGCTCTATTTAGCTCGACCACTATGGTTGGGTATAGTTTAATTTTTACTTCGCTTATCCTATTCTTCTCTGACAAAAAAAGTCCTATGGGAAGAATAACGCTTGGCAAATCTTTTTTGGTTGGAATAGTGCAAGGGCTTGCGGTAATACCGGGTATTTCAAGGTCTGGTTCGACTATTTCGGCACTTATCTATATGAATGTAAACAGGGAAGAAGCAGCTGAGTTTTCATTTTTAATGGCGCTGCCAGCTGTTTTGGGTGCAACAATCTTACAGCTGAAAGATTTGCCCGTTTTAGATTATACCCTTGTCTCATATTACGCATCAGGAATGATTGCCGCATTCTTGGCAGGACTTTTTTCTATCCATGCACTACTTCTTTTTATAAAAAGGGCTTCACTTAAAATATTTGCTCTTTACTGTTTGATAATTGGTATTATAAGTATCGTATGGCTGTAAAAAACACACTTTTATTTAAAATATTTATTGTCTTAAATGTCTTTTTTATAACTTTAACAACGTTGTCTTTATTTTCATATTCTGAAAAAGACCCGAGCTTCTCAAATATAATTTTTTCAAATTACGAAATTAAAGTAAATAATTTCTTCGGTAAAATTGGTGCTTATTATGCCGATATTTTGGGAAATATTTTTGGATGGGCATCATTTATACTTCCATTTCTTCTTATTTTTATTTCTATTGGTCTATTTTATAAAACTGTTGAACGTCACAAAAAGGTCAAGAGATTTATTTTCGATTTAATCTTATCCTTTTCTTTCATCAGCTTTTTGGCTCTTTTTAGCGGTTTTTTAAGTGACAGTGACCCTATTTTTAAAGAGAAACACATGGGTGGAATTATAGGGAATGTGGCAGCGACATTTTTGCAGTCAATCCTCGGCAAATATGGCGGTGCATTATCTACGGCTTTTATTTTAATCATAATTTTAATATTACTTTTTAGAAACTACGAAATAATGACACTTAAGCTTAATTTTAATTTCCCTGACATTAGGAATATCTTTAAAAGAGAAAAAAAAGAAAAAAAGTTACCTAAAGGGAAAAAATCTCAAGTAGTAAATAATGCGCCGGAAGAACTAATAGATAACGACCCGATAAATGTTGAGAATGATGTAACAATTAAAGAAATTTCAAAAGTGGCAATTCAAAGTAAAAAGGCAGAATATACTGTCCCAATTAATCTTTTGGAAGATTTTGAAACTACAGAAGTTACCGAAACAGAAGCCGAACTCAAGCGGAAAGGGAAACTTCTTGAGGAAAAGCTCCTTGAGTTTGGTGTGGAAGGGAAAATTAAAGAGATTCAGCCCGGGCCTGTTGTAACTTTATATGAGTTTGAACCTGCACCGGGGATTAAAATTAACAGGATAGCAGGGCTTGAAGGGGATTTAGCAAGGGCTATGAGTGCTGTAAGTGTCAGGATAATCGCTCCTATCCCGGGTAAATCTGTAGTTGGGATAGAATTACCGAATAAAAAGAGAGCAACCGTTTACCTCAAAGAGCTTATCAACTCCTCAAATTTTGTAAAAAGCAGTTCCCCTTTAACCATCATTCTCGGGAAAGATATTTCAGGTAAGCCATATGTCTCTGATCTTGGTAAAATGCCTCACCTCCTTATAGCAGGGACAACCGGAAGTGGTAAGTCCGTCTGCATTAACACCATCGTGTGCTCAATACTCTTTAAGTCCTCTCCGGACAAAGTGAAATTTGTCATGATAGACCCTAAAATGGTAGAATTAAGTTCTTATGAGGATATACCACATTTGGCTGCCCCAGTTGTAACCGATCCAAAACATGCTGCTACAGTTTTAAAAAATGTTGTAGCTGAAATGGAAAACAGATATGAAATTTTGGCAGAACACAAAGTAAGGAATATAGACTCATTCAATGAGCTTGCATCAAAAAATAATAATGAGCTTACTACAATGCCATATTTGGTAGTAGTTGTCGATGAATTTGCCGATTTAATGATTGTAGCAGGTAAAGAAGTAGAGCAGTCAATAATAAGGATTGCACAGATGGCTCGCGCCGTAGGAATTCATTTGATACTTGCCACACAAAGACCTTCTGTAAATGTCATTACAGGTATTATAAAAGCAAATATGCCTGCAAGACTTTCCTTTAGAGTATCTTCCAAAACAGACAGTAGAACTATTCTTGATCAAAATGGAGCAGAAATATTGCTCGGTCGGGGAGATTCTCTTTTCATACCACCCGGCAGTAGCGACCCTGTAAGGGTTCACGGATGTTTTGTCAGCGAAAAAGAGGTAAGTGATGTCGTAGATTACCTGAAAAAATTAGGGCAACCTGAATACAATATGGACCTTGTAAAAGAGGAATCTACTGGGATAGATGAAATATCTGAAGATGAAATGGATGAAAAATATTACGAAGCCCTCGATTTAGTACAAAAAAAGGGGATGGCATCGATATCAATGATTCAAAGATATTTAAAAATAGGATATAATAGAGCAGCCAGAATAATGGAAATTATGGAAAAGCAAGGGGTCGTGGCTCCAAGTGACGGAACATCAAAACCAAGAGAAGTATTAATTAAAAATGATTAGAAGGAGTTAATATGGCAAATTTGGCAACAAACTACTTAGGACTAAATCTAAAAAACCCTGTAATAGCAGGAAGCTCAACGCTCACTTTTTCGATTGAAAATATAAAAACCTTCAGCGAGCTTGGTGTAGGCGCAATCGTTTTAAAATCATTGTTTGAAGAAGAACTTGCATCTGAGGCAAATGACTTTGTATCAGATTTTCACCCTGAATCTTACGATTATAACTTAAGTGACGTATCGGTTTTGTATGGAAGTAAACCTTACATTGACTTCGTAACCAAAGCAAAAAAAGTTTCTAACGCACCTATAATTGCAAGTGTTAACTGCACCGGAGAAAAGTGGTGGACTGATTTCGCTAAAAGCATAGAAGATGCAGGAGCCGATGCCATAGAAATAAACTTATCCTACATGTCATTTAACCCCGACGAAGACCCAAGAAAAATTGAAGAAAAATATTTTAACACAGTAACCGACATAAAATCAAAAATTAAAATCCCGGTTGCTGTCAAAATTGGTCATTTTTTCACAAATATTCCTTATATGGTTAAAAATTTAAAAAATTGTGGTGCCGATGGAGTTACTCTTTTTAACAGATATTACAGGGTAGGAATAAATCTGGACAAAAAGGAATATATGCCAGCAAATGTTTATAGCAGTGCAGACGAAGCATATTCCGTTTTAAGATGGGTCGCTATCTGTTCAAATCTTATTGATATAGATATATCAGCATCAACAGGAGTACACTCACCAGACATCGCTCTGCAATACATTATGGCCGGAGCCAAAACCGTGCAGGTGGTCTCCAAAACATATAAAAATGGAGTTGAATCAATAAAAGAAATTATTGATGGAATAAATTTTTATTTGGATAAAAATAACATAGAAAATATATCAGATATTTACAAAGAGATTAAAATCAATAATGAAGTTAAAAGGCTTGAAAGATTGCAGTATATGAAAATTGCCAGTAACAAACTGTTTTAATATTTCAAATAAATATTTTCAGCTGCAACTAACCCGAATAATAATGTTGCAGCTGATATTATAGTACAATATCTATACGATATTGTCGGAGAATTATTAATGTTTTACTTTTTGAATCAAACCAATTCCTTTGTGTTTTACTTTTTAATATTCATAAGAATAAGTGGCATTATCTTTACCGCCCCTTTTTTTGGCAGCACAATAATTGATAATAGAGTCAAGATTTTTTTCTCTCTTATACTTGCCATATTAGTTTATCACCTTGTTCCAGTGGTTAATTTTACAAATATCAATACTGTGCTACTATTATTAATAATCATAAAAGAGCTTTTAATCGGTATAATGATAGGAATGATAGGCAGATTTTTATTCGTAGGTGTTCAATTTGGGGGGCAAATTATCGGTTTTCAAATGGGATTTGGAGTAGTTAATGTCCTTGACCCTCAGACTAATTCCCAAGTGTCTATCATTGCACAGTTTCAAAATATAGTGATGATTTTGATTTTTTTAAGCATCGGCGGGCATAGATTGATTATTCAATCCCTTGTCCAGTGTGTGCAGGTAGTCCCAATAGGCTCATTTGTAATCCCAAACGGCTCTTACATATTTATCGTGAAATTATTCTCTCAAATATTTATAATTGCACTAAAAATAATCGCTCCCGTCTTTGTAACACTGATTATTACTCATGTAGTAATGGGTATTATTGCACGTTTGGTTCCGCAGATTAACATTCTAATTGTTGGTTTTCCTATTCAGATTGCTGCAGGTCTTATCGTAGTAATATTTAGTATGACATATTTTTACAGTGTTTTTGAAATAATAACTTATGACTTTTTTAATAACGTATTGACAATTTTTAAAATGTTAGGTGGATAATGCCGGAAACCGATTCTGATAAAACGGAACAGGCCACCCCCCGAAGAAGACAAAAGGCCGTTGAAGAAGGGAATGTCCCAAAAAGCCGTGAACTCTCCACTGCACTTATACTTATGGTGAGTATCCTTTTTATGTATTTTTACACCCCTATAATAATAGATGACTTTAAGTTGCTATTTACGGAAATGCTACAATACTCAAACTTTAAGTTAAACAAGGACTCTATTTACTTGCTTATGTTATTATCTTTTAAGTTTTGCGGAAAAGTGGTTTTACCCCTTTTTGCAATTCTCATTTTTGTAGGAGTCCTTACAAATATTGCACAATTTGGATTCATAGTAACTCCAAAAGCTTTGGAACCAAAGTTTGACAGGCTTAACCCAATTAAGGGGTTGCAAAATCTTTTCTCAAAAAGGAGTCTCGTTGAGTTAGTCAAATCTATTTTTAAAATATTTGTGGTTGGTTTTGTAGCTTACTTGGTAGTTAAATCAAAAATAGGTGAGATAATTAGCCTTGCCAATGCCGACCCTCTGGTCAGTATCACTTTCCTTGGGCAAATCATTTTTGAGCTGTCATTTAAAATCGCTCTACTCATGCTTTTTTTAGCTATATTAGATTTTTTTTACCAAAAGTGGCAATACGAAGAAGACTTGAAAATGACAAAGCAGGAGGTTAAAGAAGAATTCAAACAGATGGAAGGGGACCCTTTAATAAAAAGGAGAATTCGAAGTCTGCAAATGGAGATGGCAAGAAAAAGGATGATGGAAGAAGTCCCTAAAGCAGACGTAGTAATTACTAACCCGACACATTATGCAGTGGCAATCAAATATGAGGCAGGTAAAGATAGAGCGCCTAAAGTGGTCGCTAAAGGGCAAAGATTAATAGCGCTAAGAATCAGAGAGCTTGCCAAGGAGCATGGAGTTTTGGTTCATGAAGACCCGCCAATAGCTCGCTCACTGTTCAACTCCGTAGAGATTGGCGATGAAATCCCTGAGTCTCTTTATAAAGCTGTAGCCGAAATTTTGGCTATAGTATATAAAATGAAAGGGAAAAAGATTGTCTAAACGACCTTATGGGAAAATTTGTTAGCAAAAGATAAGTTGTTGAGTTTATCCGAAGTTTGGTTTATAAAGCTCAGGGCTTAGTATTTCACACTACATTTATAACTTTAATAACATAAAAAGAGGTTGCCTTATGAACAAAGAAGCACAATATTTTCAAGACTTTAACGAAAGGCTTATGCTTGCTGAAGAGATGTTGCCTTTAATAGGTAGGCTTTACAGGGAAAGAAGCGTAGTATCATACCTTTATGGGAAACCTTTGGTCAACAAAACTGCCATAGAAATTTTAAAAGAACACAGATTTGCAAGGCAGATTTTGGAAAATGAACTGTCTGTCAGAGAAACCTACCCGGTGGTAAAGGCTGTAGAGAGCCTTAATATTTCCCCATGCAGACTAGATATTGGTAAACTTACTACAAAATTTATCAATTCAGGTGCTGATAATTTAGAAGAGTTTTTAAAATCTGAATTATCTGAAGTTTTGGGTAAATGTGAAAATGTCCTTGATAAGCCGCAAGATGTGGTGCTTTACGGCTTTGGCAGAATAGGAAGGCTCCTTGCAAGGATATTAATTGACAAAGTCGGAAAAGGGGACAAGCTCAGACTTAGAGCAATAGTTGTGAGAAAAGGGAAAGATAATGATCTTGTAAAAAGGGCTGCTCTTCTTAGAAGGGATTCTGTGCACGGTCCGTTTAACGGGACTATAATTGTGGATGAAGAAGAAAATGCTTTGGTAGCAAACGGTGTGATGATAAAAGTAATCTACGCAGATTCTCCTGAAAATGTAGATTACGAATCCTACGGGATAAAAGATGCAATAGTCATTGATAATACAGGCAAGTGGAGAGATAGAGAAGGTCTTTCCAAACATTTAAAGGCAAAAGGGGTATCTAAAGTGCTTTTGACAGCTCCAGGCAAAGGGGATATTCCAAATATTGTTTATGGAGTTAACAATAGTGCTATAGACCCTAACGAAAAGATACTTTCAGCTGCAAGCTGTACAACTAATGCCATTGTCCCTGTCTTAAAAGCTATAAATGACAGGTTCAGTATTGTCTCAGGGCATATTGAAACTTGTCATTCGTATACTAATGATCAAAACTTGTTGGACAATTATCACAAAAAAAACAGAAGAGGAAGGAGTGCACCTTTAAATATGGTAATTACTGAAACAGGTGCAGCAAGTGCTGTGGCAAAAGCCTTACCGGAATTAAAAGGGAAATTAACGGGAAATGCCATACGTGTCCCAACACCAAACGTTTCTTTGGCAGTATTACAATTAAATTTGGCAGAACAAACTACTAAAAAAGATGTAAACTCTTATTTGAGAGATATTTCCCTGGACTCTCCGTTGCAAAATCAAATAGATTATACTAACTCTCCTGAGGTTGTTTCTTCCGATTTTGTGGGTTCAAGATACGCATGCATTGTGGATAGCGAAGCCACCATCGTAGATGGTAATAAGTGCATTTTATATCTTTGGTATGACAATGAATATGGCTACAGTAACCAGGTAATAAGACTTGTACAAGAAATCGCCGGTGTAAATCTCAAAACTATTCCTGCATAAATTATAAGCGACCCTAAAGGGTCGCTTTTTTATATCAATGCTTCAGGAGAAAGTCCTATTCTTATTGCTCCCCAATGTTTACCTTGAATATATATCGGAAATGATAAATCAGCTATAATCTCTCCGGTATCACGCATATATGTTTGAAGTAGAAACTTAGCTTGACTTTTAGCAGCTCTTAATCCAACAGAGTCATTAAATATTCTTTTATCTCTGCTATTTACAAGGTCAGTTTCATAATTCCCGGTTAATGGCTTAGCGTATTTACTGCAGTGAGTTGGAGCATATCCGTTTGAATCAACACAAAGGACAAAAATCCCCTTAGGAATTTCTCTTAATGCTTCATCATAAATAGGTCTTAATATCCTTTCAAAATATGAATCATAGCTTGTTGAATACTTAGTAGGATTTGTATTTGGTATAGGCTTGTAGTTTTTGTCGAATACATTAGTATTTTTTGCTATATCTATTATCTTTTCGGTGCAAATATTCCTGTATTTTTCCCCAATTAAGATAATCTGCTCTACTTTCCCCTCACCAACTCTAAATTTTGAGACAAGCTCTTGCATAGTTTCAGTTTTTTCATTTAATACCTTCGTCGCTTCCAAAGACAATCTCATTCTGCTAACGACTTCACTGCTTATATCATTGATTTTATTGACATTTTCGTGAATTTCTGAGTTTGTTATGGAGATCTCCTCAATGGCTGACGCAATCTTTAAAAGCTGCTCACTAGTATTTTCAAAATCTGAAATCATTGCACTGAATTGATTGGTCGAATGCTCAATAACTTCATTCGTATCCTTTACAAATTCATAAATACTGTCAGTTCCTTTTTTGGTTTCTATTACATTTTTATTCATATTATTAATATTTTCTGAAATTTCGGAGGTAGCATCTTTTACCTTTTCTGCCAACTTCCTTACCTCATCAGCGACCACGGCAAACCCTCTCCCGTGCTCACCTGCACGAGCTGCTTCTATTGCCGCATTTAAAGCAAGTAAATTTGTCTGATCAGATATTTCATTTATAAGCTTGGTTACTTCCATAATCTTTTCTGAATTTTTACTTAATACATCTGTTGTCGCTTTAAACTTCTGGAGGTTTTCATCAACATGATGCACTTTATTCTTTATATCCAACATACCGCTATATGATGTTTTTGCGGCCTCAAGGTTATTCTTTGTAGATTCGGAGATAAAGTTTGCATTTTCTGCCACTTCATTGATAGCGGCAGTTGCCTCATTACTTGCGTTAAATATCAATTCTGCCATATTACTCTGCTCATTGGTGCTTTGCTCTGTATCTTTGATATTTTTAAGCACCTTAGCACTTTCAACGGCGATAATGACTCCATTTTCTCTGACACTTGATAGCATATTCTAATACTCTTAATAAATCTATTGTAGCTTTCTGATAATGTTCTAAATTCATCATAAGAAACACAAGGCAAATCCTCTGACAAATCACCTTCACCATGACTGACTGTATCAAAGCTTTGTACTAATAGTTTGACAGGTCTTACAATGAGGTGTCTCATAAAGTAAATCATAAGAAAGACTGAAAGCACACCAATACTAATAACTATTACATATAGCACAAAAACATTATCAAGATAAGAAAATATACTTTTTAGGATATCATCATTGATGTTTACACTTTTAAGTATAGATCGCAATTTGCTTGAAAAAATATAAAATGATACTACATAAATAAAATGTAAAAAGATTAAAAACCCGAAGTTTCCTATTAACTTTTTGGTAATAGAGTTAAAAATTTTCTTTTCAAGACTAATATAAATATTTTTAAAAAACCCCATAAAACCCCCATTAAAACTATGTTATAGTTAAACACAGCATAAGCTTGTCTATGTTGATAGTATAGGATTATAAATCGACTAATTCAAGTGAAACTTTAAGTCAAATAAAACATTGTTAGAAATATTGAAATATTCTAAATTAACTTCCCGTTACAATAATCTTCGGTGTTATAAATATCATTAATTCATCAAGAGTACTTGCTTTTGACTGACTCTTAAAAAGTGTACCCAAGAGCGGTATCTTGCTGAGATATGGCACCGCACTGTTACTGTTAGAAGTAGACTTTTGATTAAGCCCACCAATAATTGTTGTCTCCCCATTTTTTACCATAAGATATGTTTCTGCTTTTCTTGTAATCTTTAGCGGATAACCATCAACCTCTCGAGTAAAGTCAAGTTCACTTTTTTCAACCTGTACATTAAGAAGGATATTATTATCAGGAGTAACTTGGGGTGTTACTGTAAGCAAAAGTTTTGCCTCATCCTCTTCTATATCAGTAGTATCTGTAGTTGTAACTTTATATTTAAACTCCACACCGCTTTCAATATGAGCTTGCTGATTATTCATCGTTACAATTTTTGGCTCTGATACTATCTTTGCCTCACCACTTTTTTCCAAAGCCTGCAGCCTTACATCGAGCAAAAGTGACCCGGTGGCCGAGCCTAACAAAATATTCAATGCACCCGCCGGCTCAGTGACAGGTAAATTGACCATATAACCACTGGCACCACCACCCACAGAAACACTGTTAGGAAAATAGTAGCTCGTACTGCTAGGACTATAGTTTGCCCCCCATTGTATACCCAAATCCCTGCTTCCACTTTTAGACATCTCCACAATTTTTGCTTCTATAAGTACCTGCTTTAAAGGCTTATCTACCTTTGCAATTATCTCTTTTAACTTATTAAGCCTCGTTTTGGTGTCTGTTATTATAAGAGCGCCGCTTGTATCATCTATAACTATTTTAGCATTTGAAGAGATATAGTTTTTTAAAATCTCTGACAGCTTTTGTAAATTTATATACCTCGGGTAATAAAAGAAATCTTCTGCATCTCCAAGACTGCTTTCACCTACCTTATTCACATATAGTATGTTATTATCAATTTTATAAGTAATGCCTGACGCTTCGGTAATATTTTTCATAGCATCTTCAAAAGTAACATCTTTCAGATATATTGATATTTTACCGGAAATAGTAGGTGGTATGATAACATTGAGCTCTTTAGTTTTGGCAATTGATGATATAACTGTCCTAATATCTGCATCTTTAAAATTTACTGAGATTTTGTCCTCAGCAGCATACAGACTAAAGCTAAATAACAATATAATGAATACGATTATTTTTCTTTTAATTGTCTCTGACATCTTTTACCACCTTTTTCCCATTATTTAGGAATGTTACTCTATTAAGCTCAATTTTTATAATCTTATACCCTTTAACTACGTCACCTTCATTATATATTTCATCATCAATAATAGCAAAATATCTATTATTCATTTCAAAAACCCCTGTTAGAGAAATCATCATCGAAACATTTTCTTTTTTTTCTGTATCTATTGACGGCTTAGAAGTCTCTTTTAATTCAAACCTCTTAAGGGTCGTCAAATATCTATAGTTGTCAGGCAAAGTATCGGTAATAAGAAAATCTCCGGCAATAGCAAAACTTGTCAGCAGTATTAATATCAAAAAGTATTTCATTGTTTTCCCAAGTACTTACTTTTTACACTCATAGAAACATCCATATATTTTGTACCATTTTTAATTGAGTATGAAGAGATATCCATAAAACTAACAGTATTTTCAACCTTATCTATAAACCTGACCAGATTTAATGAACTCGTTCTAAAATTAAGCTGGAACTCGTAAGTATAAATACCATCAGTGATATTGGAAGAGGTAAGGCTTACCTTGTCAATCTCTATCCCACTCTCCAACAAAAACGTTTTTAGAATGTCACTAATCTCATCGGCAGTTTTTACCTTTTCATGCAGTAAAATATTTTTAATCTTCTGTTCCATTAAAGATTTGCGTAGTCTCTTTAAATCATCAGGGTTTTTTATAAGATTATTGAATGTACTTATATTTGTAGCAATCTGATTATCCAAATCAATAATTTGATTTTTGGTGGCACTTATATCTTGCTTAATCGGCCCATAAACATAGCGGACAAAAACATAATCGACTAAAAAAATTAATAATACAGTAAGTATTATAATATCTCTGGTCTTTATTTTATCCATCTATCCCCTTCATCTTAACTATAAGAGAAAAGCTAAGTCTTCCATCCTTTTTCTCAAGACTTTGAAAGTCAGCCGAAACTATACTTTTACTTTTATCCAATATGCTGTAAAATCTATAAAATTCTTTCGGACTATCTGAAACACCTTCAATCCTGAATACCCCGCCGGCGTAGCTCATATTTACAATTTCATTTTTACCTGTCAAAAGCTCAAGCAAAGAAATTATATCATAAAGTGCAGAGTTAGACTTGTACTTAACCTCTTTTATCTCATTTTCAATACTTTTAAGTGCATTCAATTCTTTTATCAAACTTTGTTTCTCATTCTGATATTTTAATAGCTTGTCATTCAAAGCCAATATTTTATTATTCTCCCCTTTTTTAAACAAGTGAGTTTTCTTTAGGTCTTTAAGCTCAAAGACTTTATCTACATATATCATACTTATAAGAATAATATTGAAAATAAATATCAAAACAGATACTTTTAAGATTACCCCTTTAAATATATCGTATCTATATTTTTCGGGTAAAAGGTTAATCTCACTTTTTGCTGAAGTCTTGTTTGTAAAAAGCTTCAAAATTTGCTCCTTAATGCTGCACCAATAGCTATTTCAAGTGCTGTAGCCTCAGCTAACAGCTCTTGCATATCTTCATCAACAGAAATCTGCTGCAAAATATTCACTATTTCTGTTTCAATATTAAACAGTTTTGTAAAATAAATATTTACTTTATTAACATTTATAAATTTTCCTGAAATAATTATTTTATCAACCTTCCCATTTTTAAAACTGCGATAAAACATATCAAGTGTTTTTTGGACTTCTATCCCTACCATATCAAGAGAATCTATAACCGCATCTTTCATATTCACCGATTCTGAATCGTTTATATCCTCATCAAAAAAACCTTTAGATTCAAACAGACTCTTTGCCTGCTCAAAGTCAATGCCACCATGTTTTGCAAAATTATCAATTACATTTTTATATCCAAACGTAACAAGTCTTTCTGCTAATAGTGTTTTACCTTTTGTAACCATAATAAGTATTTCATTATCCATTACGTGAATCTTAAGACTTGTTTCATCCGGCGTATATAACCCCCTTCCAAGGGCATCAATATCAGATTCTAAAGCCAAAAGTTTGAATTTATTCTCTGTCAGAAACTTGGCAATAGTATCTACATAATTTCTTGGAGAACCACAGATATAGGTTACAATCTCTTCGCTAATCTCACTGAACATAAAGTCAATATAATAGTCTGCCAAAGATATATTATATCGTTCTTTAAAATTTGCATATAGTCTATTTTTTAAGTCAGGAGTGTTCTTTGGGAAAACAAATATGTTTTTCAGCACCTCATAGGAACAATCTACTAAAATAGTGTATTTGGACTTATCTTCTATATTTAACAAGAAAGTCAGATCATCATTCTCTATCTCTAAAATATCTTTAATATCAGTACTCAAAAAAGAAGTAAGTCTAATTTCGCTCTTTTTCTCAAAAGTATATGCCTCAATCCTTGAATTTAAAAGTGCAACAACATTAATTTTTTTTATAGCAAGCCCCTACTTTTAAGATATTTTTCCAAAAGCTTTGTTTTTACTACAAGCTTATTTTTTACTTCATTTGACTCAGTCTTACTAAGTGCTTCCATATATGCCTTATATGCATCTTTTAAAAACCCTTTTTCTTCCAAACTTGTTGCATAGACTAAATACGTCTCAGGCTTAATTTCAACCGCCTTATCAACGTAGACCCTCATACTCCCAATATCCCCTTTTCTACTAAAAGAGTATAGCAAGTGATGTAAGTATTCAGGGTTTTGTTTATCTTTATATTCTTTTTTGAGAATGGCTATTGCTCTATCGGGATTGCCATAAATACTCTCATAAATACCTAACAGGCTGTTATTATTATATTTTCTGGCTATCTCCAAAGCTTCAACCTTATGATTATACTTTACTGCCTTTATAAAATCATAATATGATGAATCAATCTGAAACTTGCTGTAGTCATTTACAACTGTATTAAACTTACTCTCAAACTCACCAATAGAAGGAAATTCGGCACCTTTAAAATAATCAGCAGTTTTAATCTTATAAAAATAAAATCCGCTAACAAGTAAAATTAGCAAAAAAAATACTGTCAAATACGGGTCTATATCAAAAGTTGAAAAACCTTTCTGCCCATAACCTTTGACCTGTCTTGCATCTTTTTCACTTTTTAAATACTTAGCAAGTCTGCTCATACTTACTCACAATCAACAACATCAATATATTTATCACTTTTTACGACCCAACCCACATTTAACCCACAGTCAACATTTACCCATCCGTCATTCTGCTTTAGAATATCACACTTTAACCCTTCAGGCAATCTTTTTATTACATTATCAATTAATAACGGCTCTGCCCTAAGATTTACTGAGACCTTTGTAAGGACACACTCTTTTTTAATAGCCTCACCAGCTAAAGTCTCCTCTGTCATATTGTCGACATTCTTTACAATTTCATTTTCCTGGTTAGTTTGAGGAAGAGTTGAAACATTTTGTTGTAATTTTTTTGTTGTCACAAAATTTTGTATTAGCTTTTTAGCGTCTGAAAGCACAAAACTTGTAAACACAACAGCTATCAACATCACAAGTGCAAGAATTTTTTTATAATTAAATTTAGTCTTTTTATTACTCCCTCTATAAATTGATGCAGCCTCTCTGACGATAGCCTTATCAATCTGTTTTTTTCCTATACTTGCCGCAATAACCAAACAATTTTCACAAATTTGGTTTATCTCTCTTGGGTTTCCTCTTGTAATACTATAAATTTCTTTAATAGCCGATTTGGCAAAAATATGTTTTCTAAAAATTGATGCCTTAGAAAGCCTGTGCTCTATATAAAATTCAGTCTCTTCCAAAGTAAGATTAGAAAGACTAATCCTTATTGCAATCCTTTGATTTAACTGTCTTAACTTATTCTCACTTAATCTTTCTTCAAGCTCATTTTGCCCTACAAGAATAATTTGAACAAGCTTAGCATCCTCTTTTTCAATATTTGATATCTGCCTAATCATTTCAAAGGCTTCAAAAGAAAGGTTTTGTGCCTCATCAACTATAATTATAGCATTTTTTCCTTTGTTGTAATTAGATACAAGAAACTCAGCCAATCTATTATATAGTTTACCGCTATTCTCACCTTTTTCATAAGGTATTTCAAAATCCTCTACAATTTGCAATAAAATCTCTTCAGGGCTCATAAGAGGGTTAAGTATCAATGATGACTCGCAGTTGACAACGGTATTTAACAATACTCTGCAAATAGTCGTCTTCCCGGTGCCAACTTCACCGATAAGGCTTATAAAACCTTTTCGCTGGTCTATGCCAAATTTGAGTAAGTTAATAGCATCCTCATGAGAGTCAGAAGCATAAAAATACTGCGGGTCAGGTGTTATTCTAAAAGGGTCGTCTTTTAAATTAAAAAATTTTTCAAACATTATCTTTTGTATTTAACCACAACTTTTCTTTTTACATCCCCGATATAGCCAGTAGATTCAACTTTGTAAATATCTTTATACTCGGGATCATTTAAAATATCACCAATATCAGTCACAATAAAGTCTATATTTCCGTTTCCTATAGTATATGGGCCGTAATTCCCCGGGCTTTTATTATCCATAATTGCTATTTCAACCCCACTTTCAGCCAAAAAAAGTGCCTTTGTAGATAAAAGCTCCTCACTTGAGCTCACATTTTGATTGGTCAAAATAGCAACTAACGTTATTCCAATAAAGGAAAAGACAACCAACATAAATATTGCAATAAGTAGTGACATCCCTTTATTATTTTTACGGCACATTTCTAATATTCACCTGATGTTTTTGTGTTATGCTTACATCGTTTCTCTTTAATGTCAAATCAATATTTACAACTGCATTACGCCATCTGTTACCAGGGTCATAAGCAAATTTTACGCTCTCAACATAGCTACCCAAAATATTGCAAGTTCCAACGTTTTCACCTGTAATGCTAATGTCAATGGTATACCCAAAACATCTTTTGATATAATTCCCGGATTTAAATATTGTAACAGGTGTATCAACCACAAAGAATCTGTTATACGGAGAATATTTTTGAACCTTTTTATCTAACGTCACATTATCGGTAGAATTATCCATGATTTGATAAACTCTGGACATATCATAAAAGTGTATATCTTTGGTATTATATATAGAAATATTGTCCCCCATATTTAAAAAACCTGACTCAGTTAGCTTAATTTTATTTTTATCAGCCAATCTTTCATAATAAGATGCATCAGAAAACAATGCAAACTGTAAAACAGTATCCGAGCTATGAAGCCTTACCGTATTAGGAATGGTATTTCTAAGCTCCCTATCAATTCTCTCAATAATAAACTTTGATTCACTATACAGATAATCTTTTGTCACAGTATCAGAATATCCGGTAAAAACTGATGATATTATCCCCACTCCAAGGCTGGCAACAATACCTAACAGCAATATTGTAATAATAATTTCAATTAGGGTAAAACCTTTTTCAGCTGAACACTTAGACAAATGAAGCCGATGGTATTTTATATTGTCCAAAATTCTACTCACAAAACTGAATTTTTTTCCAAACGTTTCCTCATTATTCAAATATCTCATTTGCTAAAAATTTCCCTTCAGCCTTTTTAATGTATAGTTTTCATTTAAGCTATCTTTACCAACTGTAACGATTATCATTTTATAATTATCTTTATTATTACAATCCTCTGTCACACTATTACCCACAATATGTGCGTAAGAGACTGTTATAGTTATATTATAGTCACCTTTTAAATCTAAATCGGTTGATGAATAGCTTTTACCCACACCGCATGAGTCCACATAGTCATCAATATCATCATATTTTTTTAATTGTGCTTCATCAGGGCCAATAGTTATTTGATTCAAACCTATACTACCACCTCCATTTGGAGTATTTTCGTCAAATTTTTTAGCTGCAACAATCTCCATTACCGCTTGCGCAGTTTGAACGGCTTGCACTCTCAAAAGCGGGTCAGATGTTTTTCCAAGGGTATTGTAAAAAAGCACCATTATCCCCATTACACCTAATGAAAAAACCACTATAAAAATTATAATTTCTATCAGCGTAAAGCCTTTTTTATTGATAAATCCCCCCTGCATAAGGATCAAGTTTTAACACTTTCCCGTTTACATTAAATATTGTCGTTGATGTGATAAGACTTCTATCACTTTTGATAGGTCTACCAAGATAATCAAAATATAATTTATTGTCTGAGATTTCAGCGTTTGTCATATTTAGATTTTGAGACACCTCAACCTCATCACTATCTGCATCAGGCAGTCTCTTGACTGTAATATTGTCCAACATTTTATACCTATTCCCGCTTATTTCTATCCCGTATAACCCACCGCTAACCATAGCTTTGTGCTGAACAAATCTTAGATGTGTCATAAATCTTGTTACTTCAGCCTCTTCCTTAAACCCCTTTGTAGTCATTTTTGGTGCAATATATATACTAATTATACCAACTAAAATTATAACGATAATTAGCTCTATGAGTGTGAAACCTTTTTTGCTATTAATATTTCTACCTAACATTGTTTTTCCATAAATATATAATTAAATTAACTTATTTTTTAACTTCAAGCTATTAAGATAATCAACATAAGTACTTTTTATTCTTAGAAATATTTCTTCACTTGTTGTTTGATTGTATATGTGAGAGCTTAAATTTCTATCCTCAATCATATCAAGTATTACTTCATTATCGCTAATAATACCTGCTTTAAAAGCTTCTTTAATACAATTTCTGGGTGAGTTACATTCAATTCCCTCATAAGAAAGCAAAGCTTTCAGTGCCTTCCATAATAGCTCAATGGTAAACTCAAACCGCTGTATTACCCCATCTTTTTCAAGTTCACCTTGTGCAATTTTTATTGATTCTGTTAACCTTTCTAATGCATTTTCAAAATTTTGGATTTTAAGCAGAACATCACTCTTTTTCATAAAGCACTTTTCCCGTCTCAATTATTTTAGTATAAAATTTATCATCAATATCAGGTAAAAATACCATATCAACACTATATATGCCACTTAATTTATCTATTTTTTCTTTTAACTTTCTTTTTTCTCGAAAGCTGAGCTTTAAATCCACAGCTATATCAATGTCAGAATTTTCACGAAAGCTATCACCAGCTCTTGAGCCAAATAAGATAATTTTATTTGGAGAATATTTAGTTAATTCTTCTACAATATTGCAAATAATAGCATTAATTCTCTCACTGTTTTTTTTACTCACACTAATATCAGACATTAAACTATATTTATAACCTCATTTCTTAAATTTTATCTTGCCGGCACTTCCTGCCAGTCAATTATCCTGTCTCTACCTCGATAAATACCAAAAGTTACTGTCCCCCTTGATTCATTGTCAAATATATCATTAAGCCAATTATAGTATGGAGCTGTAGAAATATCCAAAGTCAAATCGACACTCCCTTCGTTATTTTCACCAGGTGCAGACAAAGTAACCTCACCAACACCTCTACTAATGCTATTTACACCAACTATTGTTGTTTCTCCACTATTAAGGTTATCAGTAAAATTATCCAAAATAAAATGTCCAATTTCAACACTTGTGGTGTTGTCTTCAATAATCTTCCAATTACTACCATCATAATACTCAGTAACCACCTCTGCCGTAACATTATCAAGCTCGCTTCCATAAGCATTATGAATATTAAGCCTTCCAAAATACATTGTGCTGCCAGTAACATTTACTCGTTTATCTACAAAATCAGTAGACAGCTCACCATCATTAGCATTTGTAATTTCAATACTAAAGTTAGGGGTAAAAGGATTAACGAGAGTATTCACATTTCTGTCATAAGTAACATTATCATCCCCAAATGTTATCTCTCCTGTGCCATTACCTTTAGTCAATGTCAGTAGAGCTTTATCAAAAGAAATATGAAGGTAATTACCATCTACCCCTTTTGTTTGATTGTCAGTGGCTGGATAATTCAAGCCTATACCATTTATATCAAGTTTGAAAAAGTCATCTCTATAATTTGTCGTCGTCTGATTATCCTTATTTACTGCTCTGATTGTAAATTTTGGTCTTAGTGCATCTTCATATGTTGTAGGTTGACCAATATAGTTAAAATTTCCACTCTGGTTAGCAAGTGTCCCATTGTTGATATTATCTATAACAAAATTATAAGGTATAAACCTTCCAATATTTGCACTTGTGCCTTCTATACTACCTGCACCAAGATAGTCATCATCTTTTACAGTAAATTTTATAATCCCTACTTCGCTAAAAGTTTGATTGTCAACAGTAGCTTCACCATTATTAAAATTAAACTCTTTAACACCTATTGAGCCGGTATTGCCACCGGTAGGTGATATTAAGGTATGGGTAACAGATATATTATCTTCTTGATAATTTTTAGTTATCGGATTATCTGACAAATCCGTATCCGTATCACTTTGCCAGCCAACTGCTCTGGCTGACAAGTTAAATTCTTCTCCAGCTTTTTTAAATACAGAGCTATCAGCACCATTTTCAGCTTCCCAATTTGTATCGGTTGTGTACACATAAAAGCCAAAAGGTTTAAAAATTGCACTGTCTGAGCCAACAGCTTTTACTGTACCATTGTCAAATGTAGCTGCAAAATTTAGCCTGCCAGCTTCATTATAGACAATATTGAAAGTTGCTGACCCGTTATTATCAAAACTCAAGCTAACATTATTAGGTACGGTTTTACTATTTATGATAGGAGCTGTGTTAGTAGGATTTACACTTAAATTATCAAAAGTAAAACTTACATCCAAACTTACATTTTGAAAAGCAGGGATACATGCTTGTGTCTGATCATCTTTTCTCACAGCTTTAATAGTAACATCCTGAGGCTTGTAAGAATAAGTATCTTTTATATCAAATATAAACCCTGAGTCGTAAAAATTAATTACACAATTTGAATCCCAAGAACATTTATAAATTGGTGTATCAGATGGTGAAGGTGTTGCTGAAGTGATTGATAATGTTGTAGTACCTGGTGTCTGTTTATATAGACCGGTATTAACAGAATAGCTGCCATTAGGAATACTCACAGGGTTCATTGTCCAATTTGCTCCATCTGTTGCTGATAATTCTATTCCACTTACACCATTTGGGTATTTTTGACTACAATCGTCGTTTATACACGCAGTTATTTTTACGTCAGCAGGTTGGCAGGTAAGGGCAGTGGGGGGGGCATCAATGAGGAGATACTTGTAGCCTATTTCCTGACCTAAGTCACCGCAAGATAATGCACTTATTTTCAAATCATCGAAAGAATGTATATTTGTAACAGAGCCTGTGGAGCCGGTAATACTTAGTTTAAAATTATCAGGCGGGGTTGCATTTTGAGTGGCATCATGCCAATTTATAATGGTTTGATATCCATTACCATCTAATATATCGCGATCGACTTTGATAAAAGTCTTATTATTTCTTGTATCTATACTTATCTTGTATTTGTAATTTTTAGCAGTTGAATTATCAACTCCTGGGTTTAAACTACCACTGTTTGCAATAAAACAATAGCCAGTTTCATTATCACCAGTTCCTCTTATAGTGATGGAATCCTTCACTCTGTATGTTGGTGGATGAGATTGACAGTTTTTCCCTCTACCTTCGTTATCATTTGCAAAATTACCATACTCATCTATTCCTATACCTAACCATCCTCCTCTAAATCCATGTAAACCACTTCTTTGCGCATATCCGAGAGAACCACCGTATGCTCCGGCAATATCGGATATATTGTCACTTAGTAAACGATCAACTACAGCGGCATCAGCGAGGGCAATTGTAACCCCGTCAGCTCCGTTAGGATTATCATATGCGTTGTGCTCAAATTCTATTTCAATATAATTATCTTGAGATGGAAATTTTCCTGCCAGTGTTACACCAGTAGCCACATTATTTATTTTTTTAGTTAAGACTAATTTATTATCCTCTATTGTTGGAGTGAAATTTTGATTCTTGATAACTGTCCATTTGGTGCCAAGAGAACTTCTGTTGAAATCGTCAAAGAAACACTGGTTCAACTGTAAGCAATTAACCTTAACCCTGTCCGTCCCATCCCAATTTTTACCGGCTTTTTCGTAGTTGTAAATACTTTGCACCTGTGAATCAGTGAGTATTTTATCGTAAATCTTTATTTCATCTAAATAGCCATTAAAATAAACTGCGGATTTAGATGAATTTGTATTTTCATTTCTACCAATACTATTGAAAGCATTACCAACAACCCCGGTATCAGTTGAACCTTCTTTATCAAGGCTACCATCAATATATATTTTTATGTTTCCATTATCACTATTCCATGTTAAAATTACATGATGCCATTGATTATCATTAATACGAGTGTTGGATTTTGAGTTACCACCATTATTTCCTTTACTTACTCCTATATGCCCACTTGCATCAATCCAGCCCCATCTTATATCATCAGTACCACCATCTTGTTCAATACCTATTACACTTGGTGCAGCCCAAGTGGTATTATTTCCTGTTTGTGATGTTTTAATCCAAAAGCTTAGAGATGCTGTACCTTTAAGTATATCAGCTGCTGCTTGAGGAATTTCTATATAATCATCCACCCCGTCAAAATAACCAACCCTACCAATACTACCACCAGCGGTGTCATTATCCACAGTAATTGGACCATTAACAGATGTTCCATCGTAACTGTTTGAACCACTATCTTCTACTTCAAAAGTTGACAAATCATTATCCCAACTACACTCATCAAAGTAATAATCGGCAATGGGCTTAGGTATTACAATAATATTGTTAATTGATGCAGAGCCATAATTACATTTAGATTTTTTAGCGTTTGAAACATTATTAGGACCATTGCAGGTTTTTTTATCATTTTGCTGATATGTAACTGTATATGGAATATCTAAGGTGCCATCACTATTTCCATCTGTGCAACTTACAACAACATTACTTACTTTTACAGTAGAGTTACCATTTTTTTCAAAATCACTACAACTGTCACCATCAATATCAATCCAAGAATCAGAATTACTTTTACTACTATCAAATGTGGCAACAGAACAGCTCCCCGTTTGCAATCTAGGATCATTATTGTTTTCTCCCACAAAAAAACCAATATCATATCTTTTAGCCTTGTTATCTTTTAGTGTCACTATTATATCAATTGTTGTTGATTGACCTTCTATACAAGTAGTTGAGTCTCCATTTGTTAGTATATCAACAATAGTTGTAAACTCACCAGCATTGCAGTTTAAGGTTTCATTAGTTCTTTCTCCAGCACACGAAAGATTATTAGTTGCAAACACTTCATAATCATATGCATATATTATATTGGTAATTAACAACATATTAACCAATAATAATATAGGCAATAAAAGGTTATTCTTGTTCATCAAACACCATCTTTTTTGAAATAATATTCTTTTAAATCAAATGTTACCATAATCTTCACTGCTAATATCCTTATCAAATACTTCCCATAAAGATATCTCTAAATCAAACGTTTTCATGTTTAATGTTTCATCCCAGTTAAAAATCTCAGGTGCGCCATATTTCCCTCTTTTAAGTATGTATCTTTCAATATATTCTCTTTCCGGATAAATTATTATATACTCTTTTACACCAAAACGTTCATAAAGATGAAATTTTTCTCTTTTATCTTTAAGCTCAGTTGAAGGGGAAACTATTTCAATAATTAGTGCTGGTATTTCAAAAATATAATCAGTTTTTTTATTTTTATCACACACTATAAATATATCAGGCTGAACTATATTATACTCATCAAAAACAACATCCATTGGTGCTTCAAAAAAGGAACAACTCTTTAATTTATCTTTTTGCAAACCAATTTGCCAAGTTATATTTCTGCTTATAGCCTGATGTTTTCTTACAGGAGATGGGCTCATATTATACGCATCACCATTAATAATTTCCCACCTTTCATCATCAGGCCAATTTAAATAATCTTGATATGTATATTTTTTGTCAGTTTTTTTAGCTAAAGGTGGCATATAGATTTCTCCGAGTATAACTCATTTTAAATTTTAATACTTATTACTTTTTATTTCAAGCAAAATACAACCATTTAACATTTTTACATTTTTCATATTGACATATCGCAATTTATTGATATGTTATCCGTATGATTAACTTTCTCAAAACAATTGCCGACGAGCAAAGACTAAGGATATTAAACCTTTTGCAAGAAAAATCACTTTGTGTTTGCGAAATAGAAAAGGTCTTAAAATTAAAGCAATCTACCCTCTCCACACATCTTTCAAAGCTAAAAAATGCGGATATAATCATTGGAGAAAAAAACGGCAAATGGATTTACTACTCCATTAACAAAAAGTTAGACTCCGACTTTTATTCAATCCTACAATCAATCTTAAAAAATTTCGGCGCAACCGATACAGCCTTAAAAGATATATCTATTTTAAATAATCTCGAGTCATCTTGCTCTGACAACAAGACAATCCTCATTGTATGCACAAAAAACTCTTGCAGAAGCCAAATCACTGAGGCTATCCTAAAAAATAACACCACTTTTTCCGTCTTTAGTGCAGGCACAAACCCGGGTACTATAATAAACAAAAATGTCAAAACCTTTTTAAAGGAAAAGTTTCCTAATAAAAACTTTTTCCCAAAACACATCAATAATTTCTTGGAAGAAAATTATGACACGGTTATTTTTGTATGCAAAGAAGCATACAAATCCCATAAAAACAGCATTAATGCCCAAAAAATACTATTTTGGGATATAGAGGATATAGATTTTGATGATGTAAATTTTGAACAAATAGATAAAGCCTATAACGATATTTATGAACATTTAAAAGAGGAGAATTTGATATGAAAAAGAGGCTACTTTTCTTGTGCACGGGCAACTCGTGCAGAAGCCAGATGGCTGAAGGCTATGGAAAATTATATCTTGGCGACAAATATGACGTATATTCTGCCGGCATTGAAAAACACGGACTCAATCCCTACATGGTAAAGGTCATGACTGCTGACAATGTGGATGTCAGCTCTCACTATTCAAAGACGTTGCAGGATTTAGGCAATATCGATTTTGATGTGGTAGTTACAGTATGCGGCCACGCCAATGAAACGTGCCCAATGTATTTAAAAGAGGCAAAAATCATTCACAAAGGGTTTGATGACCCTGCAAAATTTGAAGGGAGCGAAGAAGAAAATGTAAAGGTATTTATAAAAGTGAGGGATGAAATTAAAGATTATATAAAAGGTGAATTGAAAAATTTATTGGAGGAATTTTAAATAGCAAACAAAAAGATGAGCTTATTTGACAGATACTTAACCCTTTGGGTTGCAATCTGTATGGTCGTAGGAATCTTCTTGGGGAAATTAATCCCTGGTGTTATAGAATCTTTGAGAAATATTGAGTTTGCCAAAGGCTCTCAAATCAATCTACCTATCGCTATTTTGATATGGCTGATGATTTATCCTATGATGCTAAAGGTAGATTTTTCTTCCGTGTTAAATGTGGGTAAAAATCCTAAAGGGCTTATAATTACAGGCTTTGTAAACTGGTTTGTAAAACCTTTCAGTATGGCTTTTATCGGTTATCTGTTTTTTAAGATATTTTTTGCCCCACTAATCGGGCCTGAGCTTGCTGACCAATACACAGCAGGGGTGATTATTTTGGCGGCTGCCCCTTGCACAGCTATGGTTTTTGTATGGAGTTATCTTGTGGACGGCGATCCGGGATATACTCTTGTGCAGGTAGCATTTAATGACTTGATAATGCTTATTGCTTTTGCTCCGGTCGTTAAATTTTTGGTTAGTGGTGCCTCAAATCTCACAGTGCCATTTATGGTATTATTTTACTCGGTGGTAGTTTTTATTGTAATCCCCCTTGCTCTGGGTGCATGGACAAGGTCAGTATTGTTAAGAGTCAAATCTGAAGAGTGGTTTAATAATTTTATACAAAAACTTCACCCTGTGGCAATATCTGCCCTGCTATTGACTCTTGTGTTAATATTTGCCTTTCAATCTGACAATATTACCACAAGATGGTTTCACGTCATCCTAATCTCAATACCGATACTGATTCAGGTATACTTCAATTCTTCAATAGTGTATCTGCTAATGAAGTTTTTCAAAGTCAATCACAATATTGCAGCTCCGGGGGCTCTTATTGGTGCAAGTAACTTTTTTGAGCTTGCAGTTGCCACAGCGATTACACTTTTTGGGCCTGAATCAGGTGCAGCTCTTGCTACAGTGGTAGGGGTATTGGTAGAAGTCCCTGTTATGTTGTCTGTAGTTAAAATATGCAATAAAACAAAGGGGTGGTTTTGTCATATGTAAAAGGTTCTAAGTTCAACGTTCAATGTTAGTAGTGTTAAGTATTAAGTGCTAAGTACTAAGTACTAAAAGGTTTAATGTTAAATATTTAAGATGATGTATAGAAATATAACAAATCAAAAGCGGCTCAGATGAGCCGCTTTTGATTTAATTATTTACAACCGTCAGTTTTAATAGTTACAACTGGTGCACTCGTTGTAACAGAAGCATCATATAATACATAGCAGTTGTCTGAGCTAGTAGTATTTTTATATAAAAAATACACAGTATCAGTGCCCGAAGTATCATTATCAAACCTATCAGCATCAAAATCTACAGCTTTCAATATACCTGTACCATCAGCTTTAGGATAACCAGTTCTATTGTCAGAAGTATAAACTTTTATAAGGGTCCCATCAACAGTAACATTATCAGCACTTTGATTATCCTGAATAAGCCACTTAGCTCTGACTATGTCTTTAGCAGCGCTTACTGCACCGCCCAAACCTTTAACAACGGAAATCTTTGCATCTTTTGAAAGATTGGCAAATTTAGGCACAGCCACTGCAGCCAAAATACCAAGAATTACAATGACGATTACTAATTCAATTAGTGTAAAGCCTTTTTTGTTCATAAATAAACCTCCATTTAGTATTATCAAAATACTAACGCTTTATTTCTTCTTGTCAACATTTTTTTAGTATTCTAAGATATTTATATAGTTTTTTTCACAAAAATAAAACTATTTAACAAATAATATTCTTTTGATTATTAATAAATACCTATAATTTTTAGGTTAATGACTAATAAAACAGACACAAAGAAAGCGGGTGACGGGACTCGAACCCGCGACCCTCAGCTTGGGAAGCTGATGCTCTACCAACTGAGCTACACCCGCACGGGAATAATCATTTAATACTTTTTTTTAATTTTGTCAATTAGCCAAATTTAATAACTGTAAATCGTGATCCGTGAACCGTAAGCCGTGATTCGGGACGCATAATCACAGTAACAACATATAAGCACCCGTCACTCATCACTCAAATACTTAAACCCCATAACTGAATACTGTACAAATGAAATTATCAGCATAATAATTACAGCCCAAAGACTTAGATTAAGCAAATAGCTTAATCTTGCTGTAACCTGATTCAATATTATCAGTATCAGCATCATAAATTCACAAAATGCAGTTATCTTCCCTACTATGGTAGGAGCAATTTTAAATCTTTTTGATTTCATCAGAAGCAATAAGCCACCTGCTAAAATATATACTTCACGAAATATAATAGCTGTTATCAAAATACTGCTAAAGTTTATATCTTTATTAAAATAAACTGTCACAAGAGAAGAAATCACAAGAAGCTTGTCAGCTAACGGGTCAATTATCTTCCCCAATTTTGATGTTTGATCAAACTTTCTTGCTATAAAGCCATCCAGCCCATCTGTCAAAACTGCAATAAAAATTAAAAATAATGCTGTATAAAAATTTGAAATATATATATTGTAAACGACAAAAGGTATTACAAAAAACCTAAATAATGTTAAAATATTTGGTATAGTGAGAATTTTCATAGCAGATTATAACACATAATTAAAGGATATGCATGTTTTTACCGATTACATCAGATGAAGTAAAAAAACTAAAATGGGATAGTGTCGATATAATTTTTGTCACAGGGGATGCCTACATCGACTCATCTTATATTGGAGTAGCACTGCTTGGCAAATATCTTTTAAACAATGGTTTCAAAGTAGCAGTTATCCCTCAGCCAAATCTTGATAGTGACGAGATTAAAAGGTTTGGCGAGCCAAATCTTTTTTGGGGTGTCACAGCCGGAAGTGTTGACTCTATGGTTGCAAACTATACTTCACTTTTAAAAAAAAGAAAATCTGACGATTACACACCGGGCGGACAAAATAATAAAAGGCCTGATAGAGCTGTAATCAAATATGTTAATCTCATCCGCCAACATTTTAAAAATACTAAACCAATCATAATTGGTGGTATTGAAGCAAGCCTTAGAAGAATAGCACATTACGACTATTGGTCTGACTCTATCAAAAGGTCTATTTTATTTGACTCAAAGGCAGATTATCTTGTCTACGGAATGGCCGAGCTGACGACTCTTCAAATTGCTCAGTCTCTTAAAAATAATTTACCTATTAATAAGATAAATGGACTCTGTTACATATCAAAAGAGCCTGTGGATGATTATATAAAATTAGCAGATTTTGAAGATTTATTAAAAGATAAACATAAGCTTACCGATTGTTATCTGCAGCTTTATGCAAACAATGACCCACTAAATGCTAATGGATTAATGCAAAAGCATGATAACCGCTATCTAATCCACAATCCACCTATGCGACACCTGAGTGAAGCAGAAATTGATGAAATTTATAATCTTGACTTTGAAAATAATCCTCATCCTTTATACAAAGAGAAGATAAAGGCAATGGAAACAATAGGTGACTCCATCACAACTCACAGAGGGTGCTATGGTGAGTGTAATTTTTGCGCAATTGCAGTACATCAAGGGGCAACAATCATATCTCGTAGCCAAGAGTCTATATTAAAAGAGGTTAAAAAGATTTCTCAATGCAGAGATTTTAAAGGATATATAAAAGATTTAGGTGGCCCCACTGCAAACATGTATAGGGTAGAATGTGCCAAAAAACTAAAATCTGGCAAATGTAAAGATAAAAGGTGTATAGCTGATGGAATTTGTAGCTCGCTGAAAATTTCTCACAAAAGCCAGCTTAATCTCCTTGAAAAAGTTTCAAAAATGTCTTCCGTAAAAAAAGCATTTATTGCATCCGGCATAAGGCCAGACCTTATTTATAATGATAAATCTTATGGCAAGCTATACTTAAACAAACTTATTGGTGACCACGTATCAGGGCAGCTAAAAATAGCACCGGAGCATACCGATGAAAATGTCCTAAAATTAATGGGAAAACCGCCGCAAAAAGAGCTTTTAAGAAAATTTGTTAAGGACTTTTATGAAATCTCAAAAAAACATGGTAAAAAGCAATTTTTGACATATTACATGATTGCTGCTCATCCGGGCTGCAACATAAATCAAATGAAAGATGCAAAAAACTTTATGGAAAAAGAGTTGCACTGCCACCCTGAGCAGGTACAGATATTTACCCCTTTACCACTAACTATTTCATCTTTAATGTATTTTTTAGAATATGACCCATTTGAAAAAAAGAAAATATTTGTGGAAAAAGGTTTAAAAGGTAAAAGTGCTCAAAAAGAGCTATTTTCTGCTAAATTTAAAACACGTAGTAAAAATCCCGGCAAACACAAGCATAATCCCCGTAATATGAAATAAATATATCTTTTCCTTTAAAAAGATATAGGATAGTATTGTGCCAAACACAGGCATAAGATGCACCATAGGCCCTGCCTTATTTGCCCCTACTTCCCTTACTGCCCTATTCCAACA
>NZ_JAJAFU010000022.1 GCF_020480685.1 Deferrivibrio essentukiensis | reverse complement strand
CATTTCAACCATACCTTGCCCAACGGCATCAAAAGCTTGAAGCGCCGGTACAAGCTCTCCTCCGGCGTATACATGTATTTTAAGTCTACCTTCAGACATTTCTTCAATCCACTTGGCTATAAAGTTTGCGCTTTCGCCAAAAACTGGGAAGTTAGGTGGCCAAGTAGTTGCCATTTTCCATTGATATTTTTTTGCCGCATGAACGGCAGGAGCACCAAAGGCTAAAGATGCACCGGCAACAGCAGTAGTTGCAGCAGCTTTTTTTAGAAAATCTCTTCTCTTCATGACGCCTCCTTGTTTAGTTTTATTTAAACAATTAAAACATTGTTTAAGTTATTGGGGTGATATTATTATAAATTATCAGTAATTTCAATAGTTTTTTTTGTTTGTATTTTTCTATGTATTAACTAATTTTAAAATAGTTTGAATTTTTCCAAAGGGTTTTGTCTTATATTGACAAAATTCTATTTGTTGTTTAATGTTGCCTAATCATAGAGTGGGGAAGTCCGGTGAAAATCCGGCGCTGTCCCGCAACTGTGAGCCTGACGAAAGCCAAATTAGCCACTGCTTTTAATAGTGGGAAGGCTGGCAAGTAGGTTGAAGGTGAGCCAGGATACCCCCTATGAAATACCTTACGTGGATAAGGAGGCCTGTATGTGTTATCCTTTTACTTGATACGAATAATCCACCTTGTTCTAATGTATTTCTAACATGTTATAAAATTTTGGAGGTTGAAGTGTTTTTTAAAAATTTTTGTATAAGTTTGTTAATTTTTGTTTTTTCTATAAATGTATATGCTGTTGAAACTATAGTTGTGACTGGTAACAGAATAGGTGAAACAGAAGAAGTGATTCCTCAAAAAGTATTAGTTTATGAGGAAGAAGACCTTAAAACATACAATGCTGAAAATATTGCTGACTTTTTAAAGCAGATAAACATGGGGCATATTCACGATTATCCCGGACTTTCCACTTCAATAGACATTAGGGGTTTTAGGACAGATACCCATGGAGTAGATTTGAGAGGTAAAGTATTAGTCTTAATCAATGGTCGCAGGGCAGGGACAGGCAATTTATCCCTAATACCTATGACTAATGTTCAAAAAATAGAGATTATAAGAGGGCCGGCAGGTATTCAATATGGCTCTGCTGCAATGGGTGGTGTAGTAAATATTATATTGAAACAAGGTAAAGAAAAGGGTGAATTTTTTATAGAAGGGTCACTCGGCAGCTTTGATTACAAAAGTGTTACTGTTGGGGCTAATGGTAAAAAGAATGGTTTTGACTTTGCATTGGCACTAAAAGGTATGGATAGAGATGATTATGATACCGATATGGGGACATATCCGAAAACAGATATCGGTGAAAAAAGTATTTCCGCAAATTTTGGCTATACCTTTAATAAAGTTGATAGAATTGGATTTGTTTATAATAAATTTGACTCAGGGGATATTGGCTACAATAATAAACAACAATATACTATTGATAATTTAGCATTATATCTTGATGACTACCAAAATAAAAAGCTTGAATCCTATGATTTCGATTACACAAGAAATGGAGAAAAAATCAGTTGGAATTTAAAAGTTTTTAAAGGTAAAGAGGAAAAAACGTATCACGACCCTGACAAGAATGATTTTTTGGGCTCAAATTCAGAAAATTATTACAAAACTGAATTTAAAGGTATTCAGGGTAATCTTTTTTACAAAAGAGCACTGATTGAGCTGACTACAGGTTTTGATTACAATAGTTATGAAACAATTAACAGAAATTCGGAAAATACTGCACCTTATAATCCTGACAGTGAGTATTCTGACTTCGGGTTATTCGTTTTACCTAAGTTAAAGCTGTTAAATAATAAACTTATTGTAACTGCAGGGCTAAGGTATGATATTTACAATTTGAAAATTAAAGAAACTCCTTTAAGAAGTGATGTTAAGGCAGAGGAAACAGAAAAGAAACCTACAACATTATCTTTTGGTGTAAAATATAATTTCTCAAAAAAGATTTCTTTAAGAGGAAGTTATGGGGAAGCATATGTTATCCCTCAAGCTGACCAATTAAATGCAGATTTCTCTGTATGGGGTACACCTTACAAAGGTAATCCTGACCTTGACCCTGAAACGAGTAAGACATATGAAGTAGGAGTTGATTACAACTCAATGCTTTTAAATGGCTATCTGACATATTTCTATACAAAATATAAGGATAAAATAATAACTGAAACAGTCTCTGCAACACCATCTTACATAACCTGGATAAATAGTGGCAAAGCAACTATTAGGGGGGTTGAAGGTAATGCAAGGTTTGATATAGGGGGATTATTTAAATTACCTGTAGTTGTTGAGCCATATCTAAATTTTGTTTATTATGATAGATTTTATGATGATACTAACGATGTTAAACTTCTTTATGTATCAAGATTACAAGCAAGTTACGGGATATTTATAACTAATAACCCTGATGATTTTTACTGTAGGCTAAATTTTACTTATACAGGCAAGCAATTAGTAGATGATTACGACCCTGCAACTTATACAACTACAAGAAAATATAAGGGCTCTTTTACTGTAAGTGATTTAAGCGTGAGTAAGAGATTGGTTAACTCTAAAGTGGCAGGTAAACTATATTTAAAATTAGATGTTAATAATTTGTTTGATAAAGATTATTCCTATGTGGAAGGTTACCCTATGCCCGAAAAAAATTATAAGGGAACTTTAAAATATGTTTATAACTTCTAAATGTTTAAGGCGGCTTATTGTCGCCTTAAATTTTGTATTTTTGCTAAATTTACCTGTTTATGCAAAAGATATTAGAATAATTTCACTGACCCCTTCCATTACAAAGCAATTAATAACTATGGGTCTTGAAAATAATATTGTTGGGTGCACAAGTTATTGCCCTTTGGCTCATAAAAAAGATACAAATGCAAAAGTGATAGGCTCAGTTTCGGCAATTAATATAGAGGCTATTCTTCAACTAAAACCAGATATTGTAATGGCAAATTCTTTGACAAACATAAAGTCTATAGAGAAACTTAAAAGTTTGAAGGTAAATGTGGAAGTTTTTGAATACCCAAAAAGCATTGATGATATTTTTCAATCGGTAGTAAGATTAGGGGAAATTACAGGTAAAGTGCAGAAAGCTGAAAAAATTGTAAACGAGTCAAAAAGTAGATTAGAAAAGATTAAAACTAAATTTTTACATAACGATAAGAAGAAAGTTGTTTTTTTAATTGGTGCTAACCCACTTTTTACAGCACCAAAAAATACATATATAGATGATATAATAAACCTTATCGATGGAATAAATATTGCTGGAAATTTAAATTCGGGAATTATTTCAAAGGAGTTTATTTTAAAAGAAAATCCTGATGTAATATTTGTAATGGATATGGGTGCAATTGCTAATGATGTGATTGATGATTTTAAAAAATACGATTTTGTAAATGCGGTAAAAAAAGATAAACTATTTATCATAGATGCTGATAGGCTTGGTAGCCCTTACTTACCGGATTTGATTGATTTGATTGAAAATTTAGGCGAGCTTGTAAACAGATGAAGGGTCTAAAAAATAACTGTAGACCTTTGATGTTTGTTGGCACCGGCTCAGATGTGGGTAAAAGCATAATTGTAGCAGGTATTGGGAGAATTTTAAAACAGGATGGTTTTAACCCGGCACCATTTAAAGCTCAAAATATGGCACTTAACAGTTTTGTCACAAAAGATGGTCTTGAAATTGGCAGGGCTCAAGCAATGCAGGCAGAAAGTTGCAAGGTTGAGCCTGAAGTGCAGATGAATCCAATTCTTTTAAAGCCTAATAAGGATACTGAGAGTCAGATTGTATTAAATGGCAAACCTATAGGAAATTTTTCTGCTAAGGATTATTTTGGTAATGATTTAAAAAACAATTTTTTTCAAGAGGTTAAAAATTCCTATTACTATCTACAAAATAAATATTTCCCGATACTTATTGAGGGTGCAGGCAGTATTAGTGAAATGAATTTGTGGGAAAAAGATATTGTTAATATGCCTGTGGCAAGGTTTACAAATGCTGCGGTATTTTTAATTGCTGATATTGATAAAGGCGGTGTCATAGGGAATATTTACGGACATTATAAGTTATTAAAAGAGGAAGATAGGAAATTAATCAAAGGTTTTATAATAAACAAATTTAGAGGTGACATTTCACTTTTTGAAGATGGTAAAAAAATTATTGAACAGTTAACCGGTGTTCCTGTTGTTGGTGTAATACCATACTTTAGGGATATTTATCTTGATGAAGAGGACAGTTTAAATTGTAAAAAACGATATTCGGATAAAAGCAAAGTTTTTAAAGTAGCAGTGGTGCTGTTGAAACATATGTCTAATTTTACTGATTTTGCTCCATTTGAGCGTATCGATGATGTAAATCTGTTTTATGCGGAGAATCCTGAGGAGCTGGATGATGCAGATCTGATTATTGTTCCAGGCAGCAAAAACACCATTTCTGATATGCTATATTTAAAAAGAAAAGGCTTTGATAGAGCAATTAAAAAACATGTTAACAGTGGTAAAGGTGTGATAGGGATATGTGGCGGTTTTCAGATTTTGGGAAGAAAAATATTCGACCCTTATGGGGTGGAAAGTGATGTTCAAGAGATTGATGGTATAGGTATTTTCCCAATAGTTACAAGGATGACCAAAGATAAAAAAACGGTACAACGAAGTTTTAGATATAAAAATTATCCTGAAAAATGTATAGGTTATGAGATTCATATGGGGGAAACAACATTTTTTGAAAATAGCCCTCTAAACTTTTTTGAAGATGGTTCTGCTGAAGGCTTCCTATTGAATGAAAAGTGTTTTGGTACATATATTCACGGTATTTTCGACAACAGTATTGTATTGAGAGATATTATTAGAAAAGAGATAACTTTAGAAGACTTTGCCGCATTTAAAGATAGGCAGTATGATAAATTGGCAGATATTTTGAGAAGCTCCCTTAATATAAACTATATATATGATTGTATGAGTGGAAAATGTTAAAAGGGCACGGCGGAAATATTTCTGAGTTTGAGGATATTAAATATGATTTCAGTACAAATATTTCCCCTTACGGTATGCACAGCAAATTAAAAAGCTATTTAGCTGAAAATGTAAATGTTTTTGAGCACTATCCCGATATTGAAAGCAGACGCTTAAAAGAAAAAATATCAAGTTTTTTAAACGTGTTGCAGGATAACATTTTTATCTTAAACGGCTCAATAGAAGGGATATATTTGATAGCAGAGTTATTTAAGAATGCAAAGACAGCTATTTTAGTCCCAACATTTATAGAATATGAAGAAGCTGCTATGCGTTATAATCACAAATTAATATTTATTAATAGCTTATCCGATTTAGAAAGAGATGTTGATTTGGTTTTTCTTTGCAATCCGAATAACCCTGATGGTAAGTTTTATGAAAGGGAAGAAATTATATTTTATTTAAATAAATTTAAAGAAACATTTTTCATTGTAGATGAAGCTTATGTTGAGTTTTTGCTTAATGATATATCTTTGGTAGAATATGTTGATAAATTTAATAATTTAATTGTTTTAAAATCATTTACTAAGGTATTTGCAATACCTGGCTTAAGATTAGGTTATCTGGTTGGTAATAAAGATATTGTAAGGAAAATATGTAATCTTCAATATACTTGGAGTGTTAACTCTCTTGCACTTTTGGCAGGTGAATTTATCATTGATAATTATAGTGAATTGAAGCCACATTTTGAATTGATAGTAAATGAGTCAAAATGGCTACAGGGTGAGATTTCTAAGATAAAAAGAGTGGAAGTTTATTTTAGTGAGTTAAATTTTTTCCTGTGTAAAAGTAATGTGGCATCATTAATTTTAAAAAGATTTTTAGCGGAAAACTGTTCAATTTTAATAAGAGATGCCTCTAATTTTAGAGGGCTTTCGGAAAATTATTTTCGGGTTGCAACCTTGATGAGGGATAATAATCTGATATTACTTGAAGGATTGAGAAAATTCTATGAATGATTTTATTTTTCCTCTGATAATTGGATTTTTTTTGGATTTTGTTTTTGGTGACCCTGAAAGTAAATTTCACCCAATAAGATTGATAGGTAAAATATCAACATTTTTTGAAAAAATATTTTATAAGAAGACCAAAAATTCTGCTAAAATGAAGCTTTACGGTCTATTTTATTTTATTAGCTGTATATTGGCAGTATATGTTTTAATTTATTTAGTGATAAATATATTTGAAACCACATATTACAGAATATTTATTTTATCGCTGCTTGTGTATTTTGGAATTTCAAATAAAGAGTTGATAACCCGAGCTAAAAGTATTGAAAGCAAATTAAGTAGTAATGATATAGAAATTGCAAGGAAAGAGTTAAGCTTTATTGTGGGTAGAGATACAAAACAGTTTGATGAAAATCAGATAAGAAAGGCAGTAATTGAAACTACCTCAGAAAATTTGTGTGATGGGGTTATAGCACCTTTGTTTTACTATTTCTTAGGTGGAATTTATTTTCTTTATGTATATAAAACCGTAAATACCCTTGATTCTATAGTCGGTTATAAAAATGATAAATATAGAAATTTTGGATATTTTTCAGCAAAAATAGATGACTTGTTAAATTTTATCCCGGCAAGGTTAACTGCCTTATTGATATACGTTGTTACTTTGAAAGATGATGTGCTTAAAGGTGTTAAAAAGTTTGCACGAGTTCACACAAGTCCAAATTCAGGTTATCCTGAAGCTGCAATTGCAGGTTTTTTGAATTGTCAGCTTGGCGGAGTAAACTATTACAACAATATAAAAATTGATAAAGGCACTATTGGTGACAATGATAGAATTATTTTAAAAAAGGATATTCTTGATGTATGCAACATAAATATGAAAGTTACCGTTTTATTTGTAATCATTATTACTGCATTAAGGCTGAATTTATATGGTTAAAAAGAGAGCGCTTATTAAGATAATTATTCTTTTTTTTATATTGATTATAATGGCTTATTTTAATATTACGTATGGGCTTCATCTGTTTGAGAAATCTTCGGATATTGATAAAACAATCTTATTAAATTTAAGGTTGCCTAGGGCTGTGTTAGCAATACTTGCAGGTGGTAGTCTTTCAATATGCGGTGCTGCGTTGCAGGGAGTTTTTCGTAATAGTTTAGTAGAACCATATACTTTAGGTGTTTCTGGTGGTGCTGCGGTTGGTGTTGCAGTTGCCCTAAGTCTATCATTAAATAAAATATTTGGCGTTTTTTCACTAATAAGTGCCGGTTTTTTAGGAGCAATTTTGGTCCTTTTGCTACTTTATGTAATTGCAATAAAAAATTATAAGTTGGATATAAAAACATTACTTCTAATCGGTGTTATGATAAGTTTTATCTCATCATCTATTTTAATGTTGATTTTAGCTGTTTCAAATACACAAAATTTACATGGAATAATTTTTTGGATGATGGGCTCGCTCAGTAATGCTCAAAATAATCTAAATATTGCTTTGGGCTGCATTACACTTTTTGGACTTTTGATATTTTATTTTTTTGCAAACAAATTAAATGCTTTACAGTTTGGTTATGAAAAGGGTGCTACTTTAGGAGTAAATGTGGAGCAGGTTATTAAAATAACGGTAATACTCTCTTCTTTATTAACGGCAGCATCTGTGTCTGTTACAGGGATAATTGGATTTATAGGTTTAATTATTCCTCATATAATGAGAAAATTGTTTTACAATGATTTTAGAATATTATTTATAGCCTCATTCTTAGGTGGAGCAATATTTTTGATGCTTTCAGATTTTATTGCTTCTAAAATAATTTATCCGAATGAGTTGCCTGTGGGTGTTGTTACCGGAATTCTTGGCGGAATATTTTTTATCTATATTTTCAGAAAAGAGAAGAGGGCATGACTGAAATCTTGAGGCTTGAAAATATAATTTCGGGATATGAAAAAGGGTTTTCTTTAAAAGGGATAAACTTAACTATCTATAAATCAAAATTTTATGGAATTATAGGCCCAAATGGCTCAGGAAAATCTACACTTTTAAAGACAATGACAGGAATATTAAAACCTTTTAGTGGCAGCATTTTTTTAGATGAAAAGGATTTTTATTCTTATAACCAAAAGCAGAGGAGTAAAAAAATTGCTTATGTAAGTCAGTTTGTGGAGAATAAGGATATAAAAGTGATTGACTTTATTCTTGCAGGAAGGCTTCCTCATTTTAAAAGTTTCCAACTCTTTGAAACGGGGAAAGATAGGGAAATAGCATATAAGTATATGAAAATATTTGATATTCTGCATTATGAAAATAAATATATGTATGAATTGAGTGGAGGGCTGCAGCAGGTGGTGGCTATATGTTCAGCCTTAGCGCAGGAGCCTGAAATTTTGTTTTTGGACGAGCCTACCGCACATCTTGATTTAAATTATCAAATTAAAATATTAGATTTGTTGCAAGAGTTAAATGAAAATATGGGATTGACAATTGTCTGTATCTTGCACGATTTGAACTTAGCTGCCGAATATTGCAGCGACTTAATTTTACTAAATAATGGAGCAATATTTAAGTCGGGTGAGCCTGAGAAAATTATTACATATGAAATACTTGAAGAAGTTTACCAAACTGTAATCGTGACAGATATAAACCCAGTATCAAAGAAGCCTATGGTATTGCCGGCTTCAAAAAATGCTTTAAAGAGTATTTTAGGAGTTAAAATTGATAAAAAATAGATTTAATTTTTTTCTTATTTTTTCAGTTTTAATTCATACTATTCTTTTTTATTCATTAAAGGTAAATATGAGTTTTGATAAGCAGTTATACAATCATAAATTATATAGCTTGGATATATTAACAGTTTCCAAAAAGAATCAAGTTGCACCACATCATGTTAAAACAGAAAAAATAGACAAAAATATACACATAGAAAAACAGCCGCTCAAAAAAATAGAAAGGGTTAGACCTAAACCTTTTATAAAAAATAAAATTGCTGATATCCCCGATAAAGACAATATTCCTATCAAAAAAGTAAATGATGTTAAGATACAGTCAATAAATAAAGATATTTCAAATTCTGCAAAACCAACAGAAGGTTATACGTATACTATAACCAAAACTAATGTGCTTAAAAATGTAGAAAGTAAATTTAACGAGGTAGCTACTCAAGAGGATGTAGCAGAGAGTAATGATTTAGAGCCTGCATTTGATATAAAAAGCTATTCTAAATATATATTGTCAAAAATTAAAGAAAGGTTGGAATATCCTTTTCTAGCAAGACGAAGGGGGATTGAAGGTGATGTTGAGGTTATGATAACGGTTAGCAAATTAGGTAAACTGGAAAAATTAGAGATACTGAAATCTTCAGGTTATGAAATACTTGATAAAAATACATTGGACATGCAGGAAAAAATTACATTTGAGCAGCTTCCACCTGAAACAGTAAGTTTCCCATTAAAGATTTCATATAGGCTTCAATAATGAAGAAAGAGATTAAATCAATAGGCACCACATCTTTTATTATTCACGACAGCAGGGTAGTGAATGTAAAATATTTACAAAATAAGGTTGATATTGTGCAACTTTTGTATCTTGACAGCTTTAATCATTATGATTTGCCGGATGAAACAGAGATTGAGCAATTGATAGAAGCCAAGCAAGAATTAAAATATTATATCCATATGCCTATTGATTTAGATTTGGGAAAAGAAAGGGATTGGGATAGATTAATATTTTTTGCCGAAAAACTTTCATTTTTAAAGCCTGAGCGATTAATTGTACATCCTGTAAATAATAAGATATTTTTTGATTATTTGGAAAAATTTTTGGCAAAATTTCCTGCTACGTTAGTAGAAAATATTAATGAGGTACATTTCTTTGATAAGGTAAAAACAAAAGGTGCTGATATCTGTTTTGATGTAGGCCATGCTGTATTAAAAGGGATTGATATTAAAGAATTTATTAACACTTATAGCAGCACCATCAAAGCCTATCATTTACATGGTGTTAAAGATGGTAAAGATCATCTTTCGGTTAGATATCTGGACAAAAAACTTTTGAAATACCTATTTGATTTTGCAAGTGAGAATGACGTTGATATAATTATCGAAATTTTTGGTAAGAAGGATTTTTTTGACTCAATTAATTATTTAAAGGAGTTTTTTAGAGAAAATGATTACGTTTATAACAGGTGGGATTAAAAGCGGAAAGACAACCTTTGGATTGAGCTTAGGAAGTGGTTTTAAAGATAAGGCATATTTAGCAACTGCCGAATCATTTGATGAAGAGATGGAGAAAAAGATTTTACTGCATAGGGCTGAGAGAAAAGGTGAATGGAAAACTATTGAAGAGCCTTTAGATATTGTTCAGGCTTTGGAAAAGATTAAAACTTACGAATTTGTTTTAGTTGACTGCATTACTATGTGGATAAATAATCTTATGTTTTATAAAAAAGAGATTTCAAAAGAGACTGGTAGATTGGTAAAATACCTTGAAATATCAAAGTTTAAAAATCTGGCATTTATTTCAAATGAAGTAGGTTTAGGGTTAATATCAGCGGATAAATTATCAAGAGAATATATTAACTTATTGGGAATGGTAAATCAAAAAATTGCATCTATTAGTGATAAAGCAATACTTATGGTATCAGGGTGCCCTTTATACATAAAATAATATTACGTAGAGGATATTATGAGTTATAAATTTTTCAGCAATAAAGATTGTGAGTACTACCCGTGTCATAAAATAGAAAACCAAAACTGTCTTTTTTGCTTTTGCCCTTTGTATCTCATTGAGGATTGCGGTGGAGACTTTAAGATATTAAATGGTTATAAAGATTGCTCTAATTGCACAAAAAATCATGATGAGAATAGTTATGATTTTGTATTAAGCAGGATTAAAAAGTATTTTGAAAAGGTAAAAAATGAAGGAGCTGACAATGTTAAATGATATATTGAAAAATATTAAGAAACCTTCTGAAGAATATATGACAAAGGCAGAAAATCGCACTGCTAATCTCCTAATGCCTCCAAAAGCTATGGGGAGATTGCACGATATTTCAGAAAGATTATGTGCTATTTATGGAACATTGAAGCCTGAAATAAAAAAAGGAGCTGTTTTTGTAATGGCAGGTGACCACGGAGTAGTAGAAGAGGGAGTATCACCATTTCCACAAGAAGTTACAGGATTAATGTTTAATGCCTTTTTAAATGATATGGCAACAGTCAGTGTGTTAGGCAAAAGGGAAGGTCTGGAAATCATATTAACTGATGTAGGCTCTAAGTTTGAGTTTAAAAATAATCAAAATGTAAAGAATGAATTTATAGCAAAAAAGGTTGTAAATGGGACAAGAAATTTTGCTAAAGAGCCTGCAATGACAAGACAGCAGGCAATTGAATGTATTGAGGCAGGTATCGAAATTACGCTTAAATATATCAAAGAAAAGCAACTTAATATAGTATTGACAGGGGAAATGGGTATAGGAAATACAACCCCTTCGGCTGCCATTGGTGCAGTTATTACAGGGGTATCTGTTGAAGATATGACAGGAAAGGGAGCAGGTTTAACTAATGAAGGTGTATTAAAAAAGATTGAGATTATAAAAAAAGGGATTGACTTACACAGTCCTAATGCAGATGACCCTATAGATGTGTTGGCAAAAGTTGGTGGAGCTGAAATCGGTGCAATTGCAGGTACAATATTAGCAGCAGCATATAGTAAAATTCCCGTTATTATAGACGGGTTTATTTCTACTGCCGGTGCACTGATTGCCTATAAACTAAACCCGTTGGTAAGGGAGTATATGTTTGCAGGGCATTGCTCAGAAGAGCCCGGGCATATAAAAATGCTTGAGTATTTGTCGCTTGAGCCAATTTTAAATTTAAACATGAGGCTAGGGGAAGGCACAGGAGCAGTTTTGGCATTTCCTATTATAAAGCAAGCAGCGAATTTAATTTCTAACGTGTACACATTTGAGGAAGCCGGTATTCCAAAATGAAATCATTTCTTACTGCCATTTCATTTTTAACAATATTTAGGCTTAATTTAAAAGAATATGATAATAAAAATGCGCCTGCCTATTTTCCGTTAGTTGGACTTTTAATGGGTTTACCTGCATATTTGTTGTTGATGAGTGATATTTATTTAAAAGAAATTATTGCATTGATTACCATAGTAGTTTTTACAGGGGCTTTGCATTTAGATGGGGTTGCTGATACGGCTGATGCACTTTTTTCCCATAGGGACAAAGAGAAAAAACTTGAGATAATGAAAGATAGTAGGATTGGGGTAATGGGGGCAATTACTTTGATATTAATACTAATACTTAAAATAAATATTTTTAAAAATGCAAATCCCGGTATAATTCCTGCTTCGATGTTTTTTTCGAGGTTTATTGGTGGGTATGTGATTTCAAATTCTAAATATGCTCGCAGTGAAGGGACAGGTAATTTTTTTAAAGACTACTCATTTAGAGAAAATGTGTTTATCCTTTTATTAAGCTCTTTTGCACTTTTTATTTTTATAGATTTAAAACAATATCTTTTTGTAACTATCATTAGCTTTATTTTGGCAAAGTTATTGATTAGGCAATTTAATAATTCTTTTGGTGGTTGGACAGGCGATACAGTTGGGGCAAGTATTGAGTTTTCTGAAGTAATCATTTTATATGTTTTATCTTTTTAATGTCTTTATAAATATTTTGATAAACTCTAAAAATTTACTTGAAAACAGACCATTATTGTGTTAATCGTTTAAAAAAATTTAGTGTAATTAAACATGATTTTTAAAATATGTTTGCTTAGGGTTATACCCGGGTAAATATTAGAAAAAATAAGGGGTAATTTATGAGCAGGACAGGCGCAGAGGCATTGGTAGAATGCTTGAAAAAGCAAAATGTTGACATAGTATTTGGTTATCCCGGCGGTGTGCTACTTGGTATTTATGATACTCTATTTGATGCTGATATTCTTCATGTGCTTCCTCGTCATGAGCAAGGTGGTGTTCATGCTGCTGATGGGTATGCCAGGGCAACAGGAAAGGTTGGTGTCTGTTTTGGGACAAGTGGACCCGGTGCTACAAACCTTGTGACAGGCATTGCAAATGCATATATGGATTCTGTTCCTTTGGTGGCATTTACCGGTCAAGTGCCTACAGCTTTAATCGGTGGAGATGCATTTCAAGAAGCGGACATTATAGGGATTACAAGACCTATTGTTAAACACAGCTATCTTGTACAAAATGTAGATGATTTGCCAAGGGTTATAAATGAAGCATTTTATATCGCTAGTACAGGAAGGCCAGGGCCAGTTGTAATAGATTTGCCAAAAGATGTGGTTGCAGGAAAAACTAAGACAAAGTGTAGTGGCAAAATAGATTTGCCGGGTTACAATCCGACCTATGAAGGGCACCCCTTGCAGATAAAAAAGCTTTTGAAAGAGCTATCAGAGGCAAAAAAACCGGTTATATATGCAGGTGGCGGTGTGATTATAAGTGGCGCTACAGAAGAGCTTGTTAAACTTTCGGAAAGGATTGGTCTACCAGTCGTAAATTCTTTTTTGGGGCTTGGCGGTTTCCCAAGTGCTCATGAGAACTATGTTGGTTGGTTAGGGATGCACGGTAATTTTGCTTCAAATATGGCAATGACTGAAACCGATTTTATACTTGCTATCGGCACAAGATTTTCCGACAGGTCAACAGGCAGACTCGACGGTTTTGCGCCTAATGCAAAAATTGCTCATATAGATATTGACCCTGCTTCAATAAGTAAGATTGTGGATATAGATATACCGGTAGTTGGTGATTGTAAAAAAGTCTTGAAGCAGATGGAAGAGTATCTTGATAAGTTTAACTGGGAGAAGAATGCTGAAAGCAGAAAAGGGTGGTTGAAAAAGATAAGAGCGTGGAATAGCGAAAGACCGTTTAGTTATAAAAAATCTGATAAAGTGATAAAACCTCAATTTGTAGTTGAGGAGATATGCAGGCTTACTGACGGAGAGGCAATAATTGCGACGGAAGTAGGACAAAATCAGATGTGGGCAGGACAGTTTTATAAATTTAAGCACCCCAGACAGTTTATAAGCTCAGGGGGGCTTGGTACGATGGGGTTTGGTTTTCCTGCTGCAATCGGGGCTAAACTTGGCAGACCTGATAAACACGTTTTTGACATTGCCGGTGATGGGAGCTTCTTGATGAATATGCAGGAGATTTGTACTGCCGTCCAATACAGAGTAGGGGTAAAGGTTGCCATACTTAATAATAAGTTTTTAGGGATGATTAGACAGTGGCAGCACCTATTTTACAATAAAAGGTATTCTTATTCATGTCTTGAATGCCAGCCTGACTTTGTCAAGCTTGCAGATGCATACGGGTGTGTTGGTCTGATAGCTGAAAAACCGTCAGAAGTAGCCGATGTGATTGCCGAGTCTCTAAAGATTGAAGATAAACCTGTATTGATGGACTTTAGAGTGGATAGAGAAGAAAACGTATATCCAATGGTGCCTGCAGGTGCAGCACTCAATGAAATGATATACGGGGAGTAGTATTATGAGACACATTATTTCCGTTTTAGTTGAAAATAATTTTGGAGTTTTATCGAGAGTAGCAGGTCTTTTCAGCGGAAGGGGCTACAATATAGAAAGTCTTTCTGTGGGGGTTACTGATGACCCGAAATTTTCTGTAATGACAATTGTTACGCACGGTGATGACAGAATTATTGAGCAAATAATCAAGCAGTTAAGAAAATTGATTAATACAATAAGAGTCAGAGATGTAACCCAAATGGACCATATTGAAAGGGAGATGGTGCTTGTAAAAGTCCATGCTTCTCCTAAATATAGGGCGGAAATATTCGGAATAGTAAATACTTTTAGGGGTAAGATTGTAGATTTGACTACCGAGTCCATGGTTATAGAAATTACCGGCACTAAGGATAAAAATAAAGCTTTTTTGGATGTTTTGGAAGTATATGGTATTATTGAGGTGGTAAGGACAGGCAGCGTAGCAATAGCAAGGGGTAGCAAGGCTACTACCGATTTTACAAAACAAGATTTAAAACACTAGGAGGAATAAATGAAGGTTTATTACGAAAAAGATGCAAATTTGGAACTTATTAAAACGAAAAAGGTCGCTATAGTCGGTTATGGAAGCCAGGGGTACGGACACTCAAACAACTTGAAAGATAGTGGCGTTGATGTAGTCGTAGCTCTTAGAAAAGGGAGCCCGTCTTGGTCAAAAGTAGAAAAAGCGGGGCTTAAGCCGATGGAGGTTTCCGAAGCGGCGAAATGGGCTGATGTCATAATGATTTTGGCTCCTGATGAGTCACAAGGGGATATTTATAGAGAATATATAGCACCAAATCTTAAGGAAGGTGACTATCTTGCTTTTGCGCATGGTTTTAATATCCATTTTAATCAAATTGTTCCACCTGAAAACGTTAACGTGGTTATGATTGCACCAAAAGGTCCTGGACATTTGGTAAGAGCTGAGTATGAAAAAGGTGGCGGAGTTCCATGTTTGATTGCCGTTCATCAAGATTACACAGGTGATTCAAGAGAATTGGCTCTTTCTTATGCTGCTGCAATTGGCGGTGCAAGAGCCGGAGTTCTTGAAACAACTTTCAAGGAGGAAACTGAAACAGACCTTTTTGGAGAGCAGGCTGTACTTTGCGGAGGACTTACTCAGCTTATAAAGTATGGTTTTGAAACTCTTGTTGAAGCTGGATATGCGCCTGAAATGGCATATTTTGAGTGTTTGCATGAAGTAAAGTTAATAGTTGACCTGCTTTATGAAGGTGGGATTTCAAATATGAGATATTCTATCAGTAATACTGCTCAATATGGCGATATTACGAGAGGCCCAAGAGTTGTAGATCCGCAGGTTAAAGAAAATATGAGAGAAGTATTGTATGAAATACAGACAGGACAATTTGCAAAAGAGTGGATGCTTGAAAATAAAGCTGGCAGACCTACATTTAATGCACTTACCAAAATGGATGAAGAACATATGATAGAGCAAGTTGGCCAAAATTTAAGATCTATGATGAGCTGGCTTGGTAAGAGTAAAATAGTAGACAAATCTAAAAATTAATCTAATCATGGGAGGGTTATCCTCCCTCCTCTTTTTTAAGAAAAGTATTAAGTTAGTTTGATTATTCTAATAAGTTAGCAGTGTTAGTTAAAATGCTCTTGCTTTTTTTTTTATACTTGTTAAATTACTAGAAAAATAATGGGAGTCGAATTTGATAGCGAAAGAAGGTTTTCCTTTTATTGTAACTGCGGCAGTTTTATTTGTCGTTTTTTTGGTTTTTCCAAAATGGCTTTTGGTAGTTTTAAGTTTAACTTGTGTTGTTTTCTTTTTAATATTTTTCAGAGACCCGGAAAGGACAGTTCCCCCTTTTGAAAATATTGCTGTTTCTGCTGCAGATGGAAAGGTCGTGGAAATAAAGGATGAAGAGTTAGATGGAGTTTCATATAAAAAAGTAAGTGTATTTATGAATGTCTTTAATGTCCATGTAAACCGTATGCCTGTTACCGGCACGGTTGTTAAGGTTGAGCATAGACCTGGAAAGTTTTTGGCGGCAGATAAGCCTGAAAGCTCTATGGAAAATGAACAAAATCTTATCTATGTGGACTCAAAATACGGCAGAATGATATTTAAACAGGTTGCTGGTCTTGTAGCCAGAAGGACAGTTTGCTATGCGAAGGAAAATGAGTTGTTGCAAATAGGCGATAGGTTAGGTATAATCAAATTCTCGTCAAGAGTTGATCATTATTTTCCGGCGGATACATTTATAGTGGTAAGCCTTAATGACCATGTTAAAGCCGGGGAAACTGTGATTGCAAGATTTGAAGGTGTTAAAGAAGGAGAAGATAGTTGATAGAAAAAAAATGTATTTTGCCGAATTTCTTAACTGTAATGAGTATGTTTTGTGGATTTTATTCCATCGTATCATCAATACAGGGTAATTATGTGGCGGCAGCATATGCAATATTGGTTGCGTTTGTTTTTGACGGGTTGGATGGCAAGGTTGCAAGAGCTCTCAATGCTACAAGCAAGTTTGGCGTGCAGCTTGATTCTTTAAGTGATTTGGTGTCGTTTGGAGTAGCTCCAGCTGTTTTGATATATATGTGGCTTTTAATCCCTTACGGGAGACTTGGATGGATGGCTGCTTTTCTTTTTGTGGCGTGTGGTGCTTTAAGGCTTGCAAGATTCAATGTACAGGCAGGGAAGGTTGATTCCACTTTTTTTGTGGGCTTACCGATTCCGTCAGCTGCAGGAATAATAGCCACAAGTGTCCTTTTTGTTAAAGATGTGTTTGGCAATCCGACAGACTTTTCCATACCTGTTACTTATGTCTTTATGATATATCTCTTGGCATTTTTAATGGTTAGTTCACTTCCATATTATAGTTTTAAAAAGGTTGAGGGTATTTCTAAGAGGCCCTTTAATATAATGGTTCTTTTCGTGTTGTTTATATTCATAATAGGGATGTATCCTGAAGTATTTCTCTTTCTGTTTTTTGTCGGTTATATTTTTTCAGGTCTACTACTTGGTCTACTACGTTATAAGAAGAAGATCCCGGTGGAGGACAGTATAGAGGAGATTTAACTCTCTATACCGCAAAGGCGAATATAAAGCCCTACCCTCCAACGGGGGTAGGGCTTTTTTTGTATAGTTTAAAATAAAGGAGGAAGTCGATGAGAAAAATTGTAGTATTTGACACCACATTAAGGGATGGGGAACAAGCGCCCGGTTTTAGTATGAACATTGATGAGAAGATTAAAATGGCCTTGCAGCTCGAACGTTTGGGGGTAGATGTTATTGAAGCCGGTTTTCCTATCTCTTCACCCGGTGATTTTGAAGCGGTCAAAAAGGTCGCGGAAACTGTAAAAAAACCGGCAGTCGCAGGTCTTTGCAGAGCTAATAAAAAAGATATTGAAGTTGGTTATGAGGCACTTAAAAATGCTTTTAGACCAAGAATCCACACATTTATTGCCACGTCTGATATACATATGCAGTATAAGCTTAAAAAATCCCCTGAAGAAGTGTTGGAAACAGCTATTGAAGCGGTAAAATATGCAAGAAATCTTTGTGAAGACGTGGAATTTAGTGCTGAAGATGCCACGAGGACTAATCTTGATTTTTTATGCAAGGTTGTTGAAGAGGTAATAAAGGCAGGTGCTAAAACAGTAAATATCCCAGATACCGTAGGTTACACTGTGCCGATGGAATTTGAAAAGATTATTTCAACAATTATGAATAAGGTTCCAAATGTTGACAAGGCTGCAATAAGTGTACATTGTCACAATGATCTTGGACTTGCGGTTGCTAACTCTTTAGCTGCTATAAAAGCCGGTGCTTCACAAGTGGAATGTACTATCAATGGGATAGGTGAGAGAGCTGGTAATGCTTCCCTTGAAGAAGTTATAATGGCAATGTATGTTAGACGTGATATTTTCAACGATGTTGAAAATGGTATTAATACTCATGAAATCTATAAAACAAGCAGACTTTTGACTTCTATTACTGGAGTACAAGTGCAGCCAAATAAGGCGATTATTGGTAAAAATGCTTTTGCCCATGAAGCTGGAATACATCAGGATGGTGTTTTAAAAGAGAGAACAACTTATGAAATAATGACACCTGAAAGTGTTGGTTTCCCATCTAACAAACTTGTTCTTGGTAAGCATTCTGGAAGACATGCTCTTTTAAAAAGAATTCAGGATTTGGGTTATGATATAGAAGGGATAGATATCGAGAAAGTATACAATAAATTTAAGGTGTTGGCAGACAAAAAGAAAGAGGTATATGACGAAGATATTGAAATAATTATTGAAAATCAAACAAGCATTGCCAAAGAAGCTTTTTCTCTTGAATATATAAATATTGTTAGTGGTAATACCGCTGTTCCGACTGCCACAGTTCAGCTTATGGATGCCAAAGGTAATATTAGTATGGATGCTTCAACCGGTGATGGCCCGGTAGATGCAAGCTTTAAGGCTATTGAAAGGATAGCAGGTGTTCAAGGTAGGCTAAAAAAGTATAGAATTAATGCAGTGACAGCTGGAAAAGATGCTCAAGGAGAAGTGGTAGTGAGTGTAGTTTTTGAAGACTCAGGTATAGAGGTTACCGGGCGTGGATATTCGACGGATGTTGTAGAAGCAAGTGCAAAAGCTTATTTAAATGCTTTAAACAGATATTTAAATAGAAAAAATTTTGGTAAAAAAGAAGTTAGCGATACTATTTAGGGTATGCCGGTCTTCCGGCATACTTTTTTAAAATTTGTATCCAATAATAATCCCTGAAAATATTTTTGATTCTTTATAAAAATCTATGTTTGAATATTTTTCTGAATATCCTGCTGTCAAAGTCAGATAAGTTTTTTCAAAACCTAACGGATTATCAATATTGCAAACAAGCATAAGGTTGTGTGAATTTTCATTGCGTTTTTTTCCAAAAATAGGCTCATCATCTTGGTAATATTTTTTATAAATATTTCCTTTAAAGATTAGCTTAAGGTTTCTTTTGAAATAAAGAGATGAAAAACCAGCACCATATCCATAAAAGCTGTTACTTTCACCTTTTGCTTTTGATGTATTGAAAGATACTTCCGGTATAAACATTAAGCCCCTAATTTTTGTCTTTACATTGTACCCTACAATAAAGTCTTTAAAGATTGCATCCCTTTTGAGAGTACTGTATTCTACATTATCTTTTCTGATATCAGTATATTTTAAGTTATATTTAATCAAAAAGTTTGTGTTCATTACTTTATTAAGTTCAAGATTAAGACCGTAAGTGTAAATATCAGTTTCTTCTCTTTTACTGTTTAATTTATATGGATTTTTCCACCCTTTTTTAAAAGGGTCAATAAATATTTGAGCTTTCAAATCACCGTAATTTTCAATTTTCCTTTTACCAGAAATAAAAAGTCCGCGTGCATCACCCGAATATCCTATTCCGCCTGAGATTGATGAATCGCCATATTTCTTTGAGAAGCTAAGCTCCCCTATGAGTGCCGTATCACTTTCATACGAGCTAGGTTTATCATGTTTAGCTAAATAATTATTACTGTTTGTATCAAAATTGCTTTTTGTGGAAGTAAATATAGTGCCTATACCTAACTTTGTTTCGGCATAAAGACTACTGATTGTAAAAAATAATAAGATTATTATAAAACGTAATATTAAACACCTCGGATAAACTTTTTATTGAAAGCCAGTGTTCAGTTAGTAATTGTTTAATCAGTATAGGTATTTTTATGTATGTTGTAAAGGCTATATTTTTAAGTATTTTTAGTAATTAAAAAGAAAATTTTATAGATATTTCCCTTGACAGCAAATGTTGTATATGTGTATTATTTGTCATATAATGTCATTTATTGGTATGGAATGTTATGAAAATTTTAGGAAGTTTCAAAGGCAAAAGTTTGCACACCATCAACGAAACAGGCCGTGTCAGTATTCCGTCCAAATTTAGAGATATTCTTAAATCAAAATACAATGAAGAGTCACTGATTTTAGTTTCACTCGGCAGTCACATTGTCGCTTATCCGGTATATGAGTGGGCAAAGCTTGAGGAAGCTTGGGAAAAAGAACCGCCAAGTGACCCAAAAGTAAAAAAATTTATAAAGTATCTGTATTCTACTGCGGAGGATTGTACTATCGATAGGCAGGGTAGAATCTTGATACCGAACATATTGAGAGAAAAAACAGGTCTGTCTTCGGAATGTGTGATTGTAGGAGTTAGAAATAAAATAGAGATATGGCCTAAAGATAAATGGGATGCAGAGTTTGAGCATATTGATGTGGAGGATATGTTCAATACGATTTCTGAACAGTTTCCTGAGATAAATTTGTAGCAGGTGATAAATGCATAAGCCTGTGATGTCTAAAGAATTGATAGAATATTTAAGACCTATAAAAGGTGGCGTGTATGTTGATTGCACCGGCGGTGGTGGTGGACATGCTAAGCTGGTTTTGGAAAAGATAGGTGAGTCAGGGAAGCTTATAATTTTAGATAGAGATCAAGATGCCGTAGAGCGATTAAAGGAGAAATTTAATTTGCCTAATGTTATGGTAATAAATGATAATTTTTCTAACATAGCAAATATACTGGCTGAATTAGGTATTCAGGCAGTTGACGGGCTATATGCGGATTTTGGAGCTTCAAGTTTTCAGTTAAACGATCCTCAGAGAGGTTTTTCTTTCTTAAGGTCCGGGCCGCTTGATATGAGGATGGATAAAAATCTTGAAATTGATGCTTATACCCTAGTTAATAACTATCCTGAGGAAACAATCGCAAATATTCTTAAAAAATATGGAGAAGAGCAGTTTGCTAAGCGCATTGCAGGAAAAATAGTTCAAAAAAGGGCTATTGAAAAAATATCTACTACAAAAGAGCTTGCAGATATAATCTTTGATGCTGTACCTAAAAAGTTTCATAAACCTGGTATTCATCCTGCGACAAAATCTTTTCAAGCATTGAGGATATTTGTAAATAAAGAGCTGGAGTCTATAGAATCGTTATTAAAGTCACTCGAAAAAATTATAAATAAGTCTGGGCGTGTAGTATTTATTTCTTTTCATTCTCTTGAAGATAGGCTTGTTAAAGATATGCTCAATTACTATGCTAAAGATTGTATTTGTGAGATAAAAACACCTATTTGTAATTGTGGTAAAGTCAAAACCTTTAGAATACTTACCAAAAAACCGGTTATTCCATCTGAAAGTGAGATAAATGAAAATAAGCTAAGCAGAAGCGCGAAGCTTAGAGCTGCGGAGAAAATTGTATGAAAACGTTAATTGCAAGTATTAAATTTTTTGAAGTGAATATCAACAAAGTCTTTTTTCTTAAGATTTTCTTGCTTGCAATTATTGTAATAGCAATCATTTCTGTCAAAATTTCATGCATAAAGACCGGTTATCAGATTAGTAGGATCACAAACGAACTTCAAAATGTCAGGATTAAGTATGAGTCTTTAAAAAAAATTGAGTACAGGTATACAAATACGGGTTTGCTTACGGAAAAAAGTGAGAGTTTGGGGATGCGTCACATAAACCTGGAGCATACTTTTTATGTTAAATGACTATTTTAAGGCAACATTTATTGCCGGAGCATTGACAGTTTGTCTTATTATAATTTTAGGAAGACTCCTTTACCTACAGGTGTATAAACATACTTTTTACGAAAATTTTTCCAAAAAGCAATCTACCGCAGTTATTACACTTGATAGGAATAGAGGGGTTATATACGATAGGAATGGCAAAGTATTAGCACAAAATGTATACAATGCATCTGTATATGTAGATGCTTCTAAAGTAGATAATCCAAGAAATTTTCTCTATATACTGAAGGTTAACGGAATCGAGCTACCAAAAAAGATCAAGGAAAAAATATTAAAAAAAGATAGATTTGTTTGGATAGTAAGAGGGATAGATGTAGAAAAGGCTAAAAAAATAAGCCGTTTGGATGACAATTTGCAGATGATTTTGCAGGAAAATAGATTTTATCCTGAAGGGGATGTGGCATCGAAAATTGTTGGGTTTACTGGGATAGATAATCAAGGGTTGGAAGGGGTGGAAGCATTTTTTGACTCATCTTTAAAAGGGGAAAAGGTTAATGTTTCAGTTTTAAAAGATAGCAGAGGGAAAACGCTTGTATTTGAGGATAGAGCAGTAAAAACGAATCCTGAAAATAGTCTGTATTTATCCATAGATTCAAATTTACAGAAAGTGGCTACTTCAATACTTTACAATGACTTGAAAGAGATTGGTGCAAAGTCTGTTTTTGCCGCTGCTATGGATGTAAATACTGGAGAAATAATTTTTTCTTCATCTGTACCAACATACGATTCCAATGAATTTGATAAATACGAAAAAACATTATGGAAAGACCCGCTCTTCTATTATCTTTTTGAACCGGGATCAATATTTAAGGCTGTTACTTTCTCAGTGCTTGCCGAGGAAAATCTTATTAAGAGGGATGAAAAAGTTTATTGTGAAAACGGTAAATACCCTTATGCAGGTCATATATTTAATGATGTGCATAAATTTGAACGCCTTACATATGAAGAGATATTTGCCAATTCAAGTAATATCGGTACAATCAAACTTACAGAAAAGATTAGCTCAGCACAGTTTTACAAATATCTCAAAAAATATGGTTTTGGAGAATTAACAGGCACAAAAGGGTTTGCTGAAGAATCAGGTTTTTTAAGAAATGTAAAAGATTGGTCAAAGCTTTCAAAACCATCAGTATCTATCGGACAAGAAATTCTCGTTACCCCTATACAGATGTTGAGATTTTATGGGGCATTAGCTAACGGTGGCTATGCTGTCAGACCTACTATTATAAAAGGTAAGACCGAAGAAAGAGAAAAAATTTTAAGTGCACAAACTGCGACCTTATTAAAAAAACTTCTGATTGCTGCAGTTGAAACGGGGACAGGCCAGAATGCCAAATCTGAATTAATTAAAATAGCCGGCAAAACAGGTACTGCTCAAAAATTTGATAAATCAACGAATAGTTATTCATATAGGGATTACAACGCAAGTTTTATAGGTTTTTTCCCTGTTGAAAAACCGAGATATGTAATGATTGTTACTTATGATTCACCGAGAAAATCAATTTATGGCGGAAGTACGGCTGCTTACACATTTAAAAAGATAGCCGAGCAAATGGCAATTCATTTCAGACTAAATATAAATAAAATGATGGTGGAAAATGAAAATAGAAAAGCTTCTTAAAGACATAAAAGTGTTGGAAATTTCTGACTCTGCTCTTTTAGAGAAAGAAGTAGAAGATATCTCATTTGATAATAGAGATATAAAGCCTAACTCAATTTTTGTGGCAATAAAAGGTGAAGCATTTGACACTCACTCGGTAATTAATGATGTTTATAGTTCGGGGGAAGTTGTCTGCGTATTAACAGAAAAGAAAGTTGACAATATCCCTTACATTTTGGTGGATGATTCAAAAAAAGCATTTAACAATATATGCTTAAATTATTTTAATATAGACCTTAATAAATTTGTGAAAATAGGGATTACCGGTACAAACGGCAAAACTACTACATCCTATTTGGTAGAGAGTATATTAAAGTCAAACGGAGCAAAAACTATAAGGCTTGGCACTGTAGAATATGATATTTGCGGCGAAAAATTAACAGCCAATAATACTACACCGGGGATGTACGAGATTTGCAGTATGATAGCAAAAGGGGTCAAAAAAGGTGCCGATGCTCTTGTCATGGAGATATCCTCACATGCGCTTAAACAAAATCGTATATTTGGGTTAAAATTTGATGTAGCAGTTTTTACAAATCTTTCAGGTGATCACCTTGATTACCATCTGAGCATGGATGATTATTACAATTCTAAAAAATTACTGTTTACGGATTTATATTCTGACAAGTGTGTCATTAATATTGAAGGGGAATACGGGTATAAGCTTTATAATGAAATTAATATTAAAAAGCTGTCATGCGCAGTTTCAAAAGATGCAAATCTTGTCCCGCGTGATGTGGACTATCATTTGGATGGGATAAACTGCAAACTAAAGAGTGGTTCTTTTGATTTGGATATAACTTCATGTCTTGTGGGCCAACATAATTTGGAAAATATACTTTGTGCTGTTGGTGCAGGGTATATGTTAAATATTAATGGTGATGCTATTCGAAAAGGTATTGAAAGTCTAAAGAATGTTCCTGGCAGATTGGAAAAAATAGAAAGTAACGGAATTTATTATTTTGTGGATTATGCACATACAGATGATGCATTATTAAATGTTTTAAGAGCCCTTAGTTTTTATAAAAAGAATAGAATTATCACTGTATTTGGTTGCGGTGGTGACAGGGACAAGACAAAAAGACCGAGAATGGCAAAAGCTGCGGAACAATATTCGGATAAGATAATTGTTACCAGCGATAATCCGAGAACTGAAGATCCTGAAGAAATTATTGAAGATATTTTACAGGGGTTTGAAGATAAAAAGAATGTGGTTGTTATCCCTGACAGAAGAAAAGCTATTCAATATACCACAAGTATTGCTGAAGAAGGTGATATTGTGCTTGTGGCTGGTAAAGGGCATGAGGATTATCAGATAATAGGGAAAGAAAAGATACATTTTGATGACAAAGAAGAAATATTGAAGGCGATAACTGAAAAATGAGAGCATTTAAAATTGATAAATATTTAAAAAAGTTTGAGTCGGCTGAAGTCAAAGAATTTTTACCATTTAAAGGTGTGTCGATAGACAGCAGGACTATAAAGAGAGGGGAAATATTTATCGGTTTGAAAGGTGAAAATTTCGACGGCAATCTTTTCGCAAAAACAGCAGCTGCTAACGGTGCTTCATTGTTGATATTGGATAACAAAGAGATATATGAAAATATTGAATATCCTAAGGTATTGGTAAAAGATAGTTTAATGGCACTGAAAGAGATAGGGGGATCATGTCTGTCCGAGTTTGGCGGAAAGCTTATTTGTATTACCGGAAGTGCCGGGAAAACAACTGCCAAAAAGATGGTAAGTGATGTTTTAAATTCGAAATATAAGGTTTTCACTGCATATAAAAATTATAATAATGAAATAGGAGTAGCCTTAAATGCGGCAAATCTTGATTTGGACACTGAGTATGCGGTTTTTGAAATCGGTACAAATAATCCCGGGGAGATTGAGCTTCTTGCAAAGTATCTTTCTCCTGATGTCAGTATAATTACAAATATCGGCAAATCTCATATTGGCCGCTTTAAAAGTATTGAAAATATAGCAAAAGAAAAGTTAACACTTTTGAATTATACCAAAAAAGTCAGTTATCTTTATGAAAACTGCCTAAATTTTATTGGGAATAGTTCCGGCATTATTGTCAGTTACGGTATGTCGGAAAATAATTCTGCTGTTATTTCAGATATTTATAGAGAAGGGAATAAATTGAATTTTTCCATAAAATATAAAGATAAAAAGTATAACCTTCAACTTAACCACATATATCGTCACTTTATTTACAATGCGACGGCAGCAGCTATTTTAGGTCTGGATGAAGGGTTAGAGATAAGAGACATTCAATATGCACTTAAAAATTTTACTCCTGAAGAGCACAGGGGGAATGTTATTGAGACAGGCATCCTGACAATAGTTGATGATACATATAATTGTTCATTTGAGTCTTTGGTTGAAGCAATAAAAAATTTTAGTGAGCTTAATAATGCCAAGAAATACGCAATAGTGGGTGAAATGGCGGAGATCGAAGGTTTTGAAGATGAATTTTATGAGAAAATTTACAATCTTGCCTGCTCACTCAAAGGTATACAATTTACCTTTTTTGGTGAAAAGTACAAAAAGTATGATGAAAATGGATATATTGAAATAATTACACAAAAAGAGAAGTTACTTGAAAGGCTTTCTTCAATCAATGATGGCATTGTATTACTGAAGGCCTCAAGAAGTAAAAAGTTTGATGAGTATGTTGATTATTTGAAGACAAATACAAAGAGGAGGAGCAATGCTTTATAATCTTCTTTATCCGCTATCAGAATATATTTCGATATTTAACGTTTTTAAATACATTACTTTCAGGACTGCCTATGCGATACTCACTTCCCTTGCCTTAAGTTTGTATTTGGGTCCGGTTGTTATAGAAAAGCTTAGAAGTTTGCAACTTTCACAAAAAACAAAAGGTTATGAGCCTGAAACCCACAAGGCAAAAGAAGGCACACCTACTATGGGTGGAATATTTATAATTTTATCTGCTGCAATATCTACAATACTGTGGGCGGATTTGAAGAACCCTTATGTTTGGATAATTCTTTTCGCCTTTGCAGGCACCGGAATGATAGGTTTTTATGATGATTATATTAAAACTGTTAAGAAAAATCCCGAAGGGATAAGTCCCAAACTTAAATTTACATTGCAACTTGTTATAGCGATTATTGTTGCTTTTTCCGTTATATATGCTGACAGAGGGGCTAATTCTACAAAATTGACATTCCCTTTCTTTAAAAATCTAATAGTCGACCTGTCATATTTCTACGCAGTATTGGCAGTATTTATAATAGTGGGTGCTTCCAATGCGGTAAATTTGACGGATGGGCTTGATGGTCTTGCTACGATGCCAAGCGTTATTGCGTTTGGGACATTCATAATTTTTGCTTATGTCGCAGGTAATGTGAAATTTGCTAATTATCTGCAAATTATATATGTGCCGGGTGCCGGTGAATTGGCAATATTTTGTGGGAGCTTGGTTGGGGCTGGTCTTGGATTTTTATGGTTTAATGCATATCCTGCTTCCGTTTTTATGGGGGATGTGGGCAGCCTTTCTCTCGGGGCTGCGCTTGGGACAGTTGCGGTTATAGTTAAGCAAGAGATTGTTTTGGCAATTGTAGGTGGACTTTTTGTAATAGAAACTGTTTCTGTAATTTTACAGGTTGGTTTTTTTAAAGCCACAAAAGGTAAAAGGCTGTTTAGAATGGCACCGATACACCATCATTTCGAATTAAAAGGTTGGCAGGAGCCAAAGATTATTGTGAGATTTTGGATTGTCTCACTTGTTTTGGCACTGATTGCTCTAAGTACTTTAAAATTAAGGTAAATATGAAAGCAGCTATTTTGGGATACGGAAAAAGCGGACAATCTGCCGAGAAAATTTTGAAAGTTAACGGGATTACAAATATAGATATATATGATGACTCATTGGCATCATATCCAAACATATCAGAGATAAAAGAGGGTTACGATACAATTGTGGTTTCACCAGGATTAGATTTAAATAAATTAAATATTGACAAGGACAAGGTGACAAACGAAATCGACCTTGCTTATAGTAAGATTGATAATAATGCCAAAATTATCGGAGTTACAGGCACAAACGGGAAATCTACCATTACTTATTTAACTGAGCAGATATTAAACCATTACGGCATCAAAGCCAAAGCGTGTGGTAACATAGGATACCCTTTTGGAGAAGCAGTCTTGGAACAATATGATGCTTATGTGGTCGAGTTAAGCAGTTTTCAAATTGACTTGATCAAACTGTTCAAAGCCGATTCGTCATGTATTTCAAACATTACCGATGATCATTTCGACAGATATGGTAATTTGGAAAATTATGTTAACGCCAAACTAAAGATTTTGGATATAACAAAATTCAAGGTTTACGCGTTAAATGATAATATCCTTAAAGAAAAGTTGACTGGTGTTGCAAGATTTATTGATAAAGATTTAATCTCTTATCCGTTTATTGAAGATGAAGTCATGAAATTTGATAATTTTTATGTGAATCTTCAAAAATTTAATCTGTTTGGTTGGCATAACAAAGTAAATTTGGCATTTGCATTGAGTCTGGCATCTGAAGTTGTTAATTTGAATGGAGATGTTACAAATCTTATAAGTACTTTAAAAGGGTTACCTCACAGGTGTGAATATGTAGCTGAAATTAAAGGTAATATTTATATAAACGACTCTAAAGGAACAAATGTTGATTCAACAATGGTGGCGTTAAAGTCTATGGATGACAACTGTATTTTAATTCTTGGCGGGAAGGATAAAGGTGGCAACTTTAGTTTGTTAACAGATTTGATAAATAAGAAAGTAAAGTCGCTTATACTATATGGTGCAGCTGCTGAAAAAATTGAAAGTCAATTAAAAGGTAAAATAGATGTCCCGCACTATAAGGTTAATTTATTAAAAGATGCTGTTTATAAAGCATACGAATTAAGCGGTAACACTTCATATGTATTGTTTTCTCCGGGTTGTGCAAGTTTTGATCAATTCAAAAACTTTGAGGAAAGGGGAGAATATTTTAAGAAGTATGTAAAGGAATTAGTTAATGCATAAAGATAGTATGGTAAATATGAAAATAAAAATTGTTTTGTTTACTGTGATTCTGGTGCTTACCGGTCTTATATTTGTTTTTTCAGCAGGCTCTATGCAGGCGATTAGACTTGGTAAACCAGAGAGTTATTTTTTTTATAAGCAATTTATAGCTTCAGTGATAGGCATTGTTGCTATGATAATAGCATATCAGATACCTCTTGAGTTTTACCGTAAGAGTGTTTTTATAATATATTTGATAACACTGTTTTTGCTTGTTTCTGTATTTATATTCCCTGAGATAAATGGTTCTCACAGATGGATAATTTTGTCACATATAAATGTTCAACCATCAGAATTGGCAAAATTTACGACTATATTATATCTTGCTCACTACCTGGATAAAAAGCAGGATAAATTAAAAGATTTTACTAAAGGATTTATGCCTGCTTCTATTTTACTTGGTGTTTTGGCTTCATTAATTATGCTTGAGCCTGATTTTGGTACAACCTTTTTGATTATGCTTTTGGCATTAAGTCTCTTTTTTGTAGGAGGTATGAATATTACCCATCTTTTAGGAGCAATATTCATGACAATTCCGCTACTTATTACGCTGATAATGATGGGTGATTATAGAAAAATGAGATTTATAAGCTTCTTAAATCCTTGGGAATATAAGGATACTGTTGGCTATCAGCTTATACAGTCACTAACTGCAGTAGGCAGCGGTGGTATATTTGGAAAAGGGCTTGGTAACAGCTCTCAAAAGCTTTACTTTCTTCCTGAAGCACATACTGATTTTATATATTCTATTATAGCAGAAGAGTTTGGGTTTATTGGCTCTGTATTTGTTTTAGGGATGATATGTTATATCTTTTATATCTCTTTTAAGATAGCTTTTATGCATAAGGATAGATATAAAAGGCTTTTAACTCTTGGTATAGCATTTTTGGTAATATATCAGGCTATTATTCATGTTGGAGTTGCGATTGGAATTTTGCCTACAAAAGGGATTACGCTCCCTTTTATTAGCTATGGAGGCTCAGCACTTATTTTTCAGTTAGGTATTATGGGAATTTTACTAAGAAGTGTAAGGGAGATTGCATGAAGGTAATTTTAGCTGGAGGAGGCACCGGTGGTCACCTGTATCCTGCAATAGCGTTGGCTGAAAAGCTAAAGAGTAAAGAGATAGATTTTATCTTTATGGTTTCTGATAGAGGTATAGAAAGAGAGATATTAAGTAAATTAAATTATAAATTTGTTGAGCAAAATATTAAGCCTTTTGCTGACAGAAGTTTTATCGGCAAGATTAATATATTCTTTGGTATTGCCAAAGAGGTTTATCGTTTAAGAAGGCATTTTGATGTAAATGATAAGGTTATATTGTTTGGAGGATTTGCTGCGGCTATTTCAGGGTTGATTGCTCTAATCAGAGGATGTGATTTGTACATACATGAGCAAAATTCTGTAATGGGTTTTACAAACAGATTTTTTGCCGGATATGCTAAAAAGGTTTTTATTAGTTTTGAAAAAACGTTAAGGGTAAAGGGGAAGGCACTTGTATCAGGCAATCCGGTAAGAAGTAGCATAATAGAAACTGTTCCAAAGGAAGAGCTTGGCAAAACTGTTATGCTTATGGGTGGCAGTCAGGGGAGCAGACTCTTAAATAATATAATGGTCGAAAGTGCAAGGGGTTTAGTTGATAAAGGGTATAGAATTATTCATCAGACAGGGAAAAAACTTTTTAATGAAACTAAAGCAAAATATGAATCTTTGGGTTTACTTGGTAATTCAAATATAGAGCTTTTGGATTATTTAGATGATATTAATCACTATTACTCTAAGGCAGACATATTAGTTAGTCGTGCCGGCTCAGGGTCTATATTTGAAATAATGAAGGTTAGAAAACCCGCAGTATTTGTTCCTTTAAAGATTGCTGCCGAAAATCATCAGTATTTTAATGCTCTGGAAGCTGTGGAGAAGGGTTGTGGAGTAATTATAGAGGAAAACAATTTAAACAAAGATATATTAGTTAAAAAGATTGAAGAGATACATAGAGATTATAAGGAGAAGTTTTTGCCTAAATTGCTGGAAATTAAGACAAAAGATTCTGTATCAATTATATTGAAAGGGATGAACTTATGATATTTGGAAAGGTAAAAAAGATACATTTTGTAGGCATCGGTGGTATAGGGATGAGCGGTATTGCTGAGGTGCTTAAAAATATGGGGTTTGAGGTAACAGGCTCTGACTTGAGCGAAAATGCTAATGTTCAAAGGCTTAAAAATATGGGGGTCAGAGTTTTTAAAGGGCATAATAAGAGCAATGTGGATGGGGTCGATGTGGTGGTTTATTCCTCAGCTGTAAGACCTGATAATCCTGAGCTTGTAGCTGCTTCGGAAATGTATATTCCGTGCATTAGAAGAGGTGAGATGCTTGCTGAGCTTATGAGGATGAAATACTCAATAGTTGTAGCCGGTAGTCATGGAAAAACGACAACTACTTCAATGCTTGCGGAAATTTTTAAAGCGGCTGAGCTTGACCCTACGATTGTTATAGGTGGCAGATTAAATAGTGAGGATAACAATGCAAGTCTTGGCAAAAGCTTGATTATGATATCTGAAGCAGATGAGAGCGACAGATCGTTTCTAATTTTATATCCGACATTTTCCGTTATAACCAATATAGATTTGGAGCACCTTGATTGTTACAAAGATATGGACGATATAAAGGGTGCTTTTGCGGAATTTGCAAACAGAGTGCCATTTTACGGTAAAAATTTTATATGTCTTGATGATGAAAACTGCGCGGATATCTTTCAGTTTATCAAAAGGAAGGTAGTTACCTATGGCCTTCGTTCAAAAGCGGATATAACAGCCTCAAATATCAAAAAAGATGGATTTAGGACTACTTATAATGTAACAGCGTATGGCCAGGAGCTTGGAGAATTTGAACTGAATTTTCCGGGTGAGCACAATATTTCAAATTCTTTGGCTGCAATAGGTATCTCTCTGGAGTTTTCTATTGATGTAAACGTAATTAAAGCAGCCCTCAAGAATTTTAAGGGTGTTCAAAGAAGGCTGAGTAAAAGATTTGAAACGGATAATGTGGTGGTTTTTGATGATTACGGGCATCACCCTACGGAGATTAAGGCAACTTTGAAGGCAATCAGAGAAGCTTACGAAAATAGAAAGGTAGTGGTAGTGTTTCAGCCTCACAGGTATACAAGGACAAAGCTATTAATGAACGATTTTGCCAAATCATTTTTTAACTCTGACATGGTTTTTGTAACGGACATATACGCTGCAAGCGAAGATCCTATCGAAGGTGTTCATTCTCAAGTGTTGGTAGAGGAGATAAAAAAACACGGCTTCAAAGATGTATTTTATTTGGGCAAGGAGAGTGACTTTTTTAAATACTACGAAAGAATAAAAGATGAAAGCCTTGTCATTGTGACGCTTGGGGCGGGTAGTATTACTAAATTTTCTTTTGAAATAGCTGAATTTTTAGGTGGTGGTGTTTATGAAAGATAAAAAAATAGTTGTCTTGTATGGCGGACTGTCAAGTGAAAGGGAAGTGTCTCTAAAGACCGGCAAGGCGGTATACAATACACTTGTTGAAAATGGTTATAGCAACGCGATTTTGGTTGATGTCGATAAAAGTATTGCCCAAACACTTATTGAGTTAAAACCTGATGTTTGCTTTAATGCTCTTCATGGCAAATTTGGGGAGGATGGCACCATACAGGGCTTACTTGAAACACTTGGCATAAAATATACCGGCTCTAATGTCGCAGCAAGCGCTGTTGCATTTGATAAAGTGTTGTCAAAATATGTGTTTGTCGCAAACGCCATCCCTACTGCAGATTATGTTGTTTTGGAAAACAATGTAGATATTGATACCCCTTTCGAAAAGTGCGTAGTAAAACCGGCAAGGGAAGGCTCTACGATAGGGATAAGTATTGTTGAAAATGCGAAAGATTTTTCTGAAGCCGTTAATTTGGCATTTAAATACGACTCGAAAGTAATTGTAGAAAAGTTTATAAACGGCAAAGAGTTAACTGTGAGCGTAGTTGGGGATGAAGTTTTTCCTCCTATTTGGATAAGACCAAAAAAAGGATTTTACGACTATGAATCTAAATATACCAAAGGGATGACTGAATATATATTTGAGACAGGTTTAAGTATTGATGAGCTTGAGGTTTTAAAAGAGTTGGCACTAAAGTCCGTAAAGGTTTTAGGATGTACTTCGGCTGCCAGAGTTGACTTTATTTACGATGGCAATGAGTTTTATGTCTTAGAGGTAAATACTTGCCCAGGTATGACTGAAACTAGCTTGTTGCCGAATGCAGCGAGAAAGGCGGGCTTAAGTTTTATAGAGCTTATTGAAAAGATGTTGGAGCTTGCTTAATGAAGATTATGAAAAGGTTCGGTGCTTTTGTGTTAATTTTAATTATGGCTTTTTTGCTGTATTACTCAAATAGGGTAATCAGTGAGTTTTTAAATAGTCCTTATTTTGAAGTCAAAAGTGTGAATCTTATTGGTGTTTTAAATGCTGATATAAAAAAAATGGATAGTGTTTCAAAAAAAATACTTGGTAAAAATATTTTTCAGGTAAACGAAAGTGATTACTCACATTTTTTTAATGACGAATGGGTTGAAAAGGTTGAGATAATCAAAAGTTATCCTTCAAAAATTAAATTAGTTGTTTACGAAAAGAAACCTCTTTTTGACTTTAATAAGGGAGGGGTTGTTTATAGCTACCTTTCTGATGATAGTTATTTAAAGGCAAAGAAACAAGAAAGCAAGATTATTGTGTATGGTAATTATTGGAAGGATAATTTGAAAAAGTTTAAGAGTTTTTATGACAACAATTATTTGTCAAAAATGGAAAAAATAGAGTTAATGGATTCGTATATTAAAATGACTGATGGAGAGATTATAATTAAAGCCGGTTATGATGGTGGTAGTTTTGTTAAATCAGCGGAAAGGCTTAATAATATATTAAAAAGATATAAAAAGGTTAATTATGTTGATTTAAGGATTAAGAATAGAATCTATGTTGACGGAGTTAGATTATGAAGCAGGAAAATGTATATGTTGGGCTTGATATTGGCACCACAAAAGTATGTGTAGTGGTGGTTAAGAAAAATCAAGATGATTCCCTTGATGTCATTGGGGTTGGGACAGCTCCGAGCGTTGGATTGAGAAAAGGGGTAGTTATAAACATTGATGCAACCGTAAACTCAATAACTGAGGCAGTAAGAGAAGCAGAAAAAGTTTCTGGGGTTCAGATTAAAAGCGTGTGCGCAGGCATTGCAGGCGGACATATCAAGAGTTTTAACTCAAGGGGGATAATTGCTGTAAAAAATAGAGAAGTGACAGCTAAAGATGTGGATAGGGTTATAGAATCAGCTTCTGCTGTAGATATCCCATTAGGTTGTGAAGTCCTGCATGTCATCCCCCAGCAATATGTTCTTGATGGGCAAACTGAAATAAAAGACCCTATTGGAATGAATGGAATAAGGCTTGAAGTTGATGTTCATATAGTTACTGGTGCTGTCAGCAGTGCGAAAAATATATTAAAAAGCTGCGAAAGGGCCAATATTTCCGTAGATGATATAGTTTTGGAGCAGCTTGCTTCAAGTGAAGCAGTGTTGTCAGATGATGAAAGAGAGATTGGTGTTTGCCTTATAGATGGCGGCGGTGGTACAACAGATATGGCAGTATTTAAAAGGGGAGCTGTTTGTCATACAGCGGTATTACAGTTGGGGGGTAATAATTTTACCAGAGATTTATCCATTGGGCTAAATACACCTGAATCTGAAGCGGAAAAGTTAAAAAAACTCTATGGCTCTGTGTGGCTTCCTACAACTGCCGACGAAACCATAGCAGTCCCATCTGTTGGTGGAAGACCACCAAGAAAAATTTCTAAGCCTGTTTTGACACAGATTTTACAGGCAAGATGTGAAGAGATTTTTCAAATGTTTTTAGGTGAATTGCAAAAAAAACAGCTTATTGAGTTTTTGGGGGCTGGTGTTGTTGTTACTGGCGGTTTGTCTAATCTTAATGGCATAGAATATTTGGCTCAGTCAATTTTTGAGCTTCCCGTAAGGGTAGGTAAGCCATTAAATGTGTATGGATTGAAAGATTTGGTGGATGATCCTGTTTATGCTACCGGTGTTGGTTTGGCAATCCACGCTGCTAAAAAAGGGCATCAACAGGTAAAAATATCTAAAGGTAGTGATGAAAAAGTTTTTTCACAAGTGTTAAAAAGAATGAAGAGCTGGTTTGGCGAGTTCTTCTAAATAAACGGGGGTGAGCATATGTTTGAATTTGAAACTTTTAACAGTGGTGCGGTAATTAAGGTTATCGGAGTTGGCGGAGCGGGCGGCAATGCCATCAACAACATGATTAAGTCAGGCATCGAGGGGGTTGAATTTATTTCAGCTAACACTGATGCTCAGGCTTTATCAAAAAACTTGGCTCCGGTTAAGATTCAGCTGGGGACAAACCTTACAAAGGGTTTGGGTGCAGGTGGTAATCCAGAGGTAGGAAGGAAAGCTGCCGTAGAAGATGCCGAAAGTATTGAAGATGCTTTAAGAGGTGCGGATTTAGTGTTTGTTACTGCTGGAATGGGTGGCGGTACAGGTACAGGTGCTGCGGCTGTAATTGCAAGTATTGCAAAGGACATGGGAGCACTTACAGTGGCAGTAGTATCAAAGCCTTTTTACTGGGAAGGTAAAAGGAGGAATGAGTTTGCAGAGCAGGGGTTAAAATTTTTGAAAGAGCATGTGGACACATTTATTGCTGTTCCAAATGATAGGCTGCTTGATATTATTGATAAGAACACTTCCTTTACTGAGGCTTTCAGAATTGCAGATGATGTTTTAAGGCAAGGTGTTCAAGGTATTTCGGACACTATTAACAGTGAAGGTTATATCAATGTGGATTTTGCGGATGTCAGAGCAATTATGGAGTCTAAAGGGATGGCTCTTATGGGTATTGGTCAAGCAAGCGGTGAGAATAGAGATATTGAAGCCGCTAAAAAGGCTTTAATGAGCCCTCTGCTTGCTGATGCAAATATAAAAGGTGCCGAAGGTATATTGATAAATATTACCGGTGGTCAAGATGTAACTATGTATGAAATACAAAATATTGCTCAATATATATATGAAAATTCCGGTGAGGATGCCGCTATTTATAAGGGTGTGGTAATTGATGATAAATATCAGGGGCAGATCAAGGTAACTGTCGTGGCTACTGGGCTTGGCAGGGTAAAAGAAACTCAGAAAACCGTAAAAATGGATGAGTATATCAAAAATACGACTCCGGAGGCCTCAAAAATTATAAAAAAGGTTCAAAGTATCAGAAATATAGATAGGGGCTTAAAGACGTTGGATGATTTTGATGAAGAGGAGTTTGAAATACCGACTTACATAAGAAAACAAGTAGATTAATGAAGTTTTTGCAGGTCATAAATGTTAGGTGGTATAATGCTACTGCATGGTATGCAGTAAACTTATCACGTATTTTGCAAGAGCACGGGCATAAAGTTGTAGTTTTGGGCCTGCCCGGCTCACCCCCTATCAAAAAAGCCTGTGAGCATGGATTAGAAGTATTAGAATTGAATTTAAACAGTAATAATCCACTTATATTTTATAAAAATCAGAGTGAACTTTCAGTATTTATAAAAGAGTATAAGCCTGAAATAATAAATTGCCATAGAGGTGAGTTTTTTTGGTGGTTTGCATTCAACAGGTTTAAAAACTCAAACTTTAAACTTATCCGTACACGAGGTGATCAGCGAAAGCCATCTACAGACGTATTCAATAAGATTATACACGACAGATGGTGCGATAAAATAATAACTTCAAGTAATAAAATAAAAAATTATTACTTACAGATGGGGATAAATACGGATAAAATTGAAGTTATATATGGTGGCGTTGATACGAGAAAGTTTTATCCGGACCATATTGAAAGAAATAGAATAAGAAAAGAGTTTAACTTCAAAGAGGAAGACTTTGTAGTGGGGATTGTTGGGAGATTTGACCCAGTGAAAGGGCATGAAATACTGATTAAAGCGATATCACACCTTTATAATGAAGAGGGTTTTAATAATATAAAATTGTTTATTGTGGGTTTTGATTCGATTATATCCAAAAGTCAGTTGCAGGAAAAATTGGTAGCTCATAAAATAGACAATATAACAAAATTTGCAGGATTTAGGGATGATATCCCTTCTGTGTTAAATAGTTTTGATTTGGGGGTTGTTGCCTCTGTAGGCTCAGAAACAATATGCAGAGTAGGGATGGAGATTATGGCATGCGGAGTCCCTTTGGTAGTATCAAATATCGGTACGCTGCCTGAGCTTGTTGAAAAAGAAAATGTATATCAATTTGATAATTATATAGATTTAGCTGAAAAAATAAAAAATCACTCTAAAAAAACTTTTATATTTTCCGATGATAAATTTTATCAAGAATATATTAATTTGGTTAACAGCATATAAAATAGAGGGGGCAAGAGCCCCCTAAAAATTATTTATCTGTTATTGATACCGGATTTTTACCGCCAAACTTATTCCAGTCTATCACAGGATTTTCACCATGACAGCTTGAACATTTAAGAGCTTTTTCTTTTGGCTGAATACCGTGGCTAACAGAAAAATATTCAGTTACATCTTTAAAGCCTACGAAAGAGGATTCCTTTAAAAATGGTTTATCAGGTTTTCCATTTGCCATAGTCCCTAATTTTTCACCTATGAAGATAGCTTTTTCAAGGTTATCTCCAACTCCGTTGCCGTTTTTATCTTCGCCAGGTCCTCCCTTGGTAACCAAGCCAAGTTTGATTGGCAATCTGTTGCCATCTTTATCAACAGGGATTCTTGATGTATATTTTTTGAAAGGATAAATTTTGCTGCCTTTTATATTTTTGCCACCGGTAGGGGTAAGTTTTTCACTGGTAGTTTTATCCCACCACATATACTCTACTGGCACAGAATGTTCATCTTTTACAACTACTTTAAACAGCCAGAAACCACTTTTTTCACTCTGGTGCAGCTGGCTGAAATCTTTATGGACAAGCCCTCCTGTTTTACCTACATGACAAGTTACACAGGCAACAGCACTACATTTATTGTAGATTTCATCCTTGTGAATTTGGCCTGTGTGGCATCTTACGCAAGATTCTGTGTCAAGATAATGGTCGTAAGCCCAATTGTTCAGACCTGCCCCCCTTATCATACCATGGTCAGTCCTTGGCCTTTTGGTGTGGCAGTCTACGCACATCAGACCTTTTGCAGCGTGCACATCCACATCACTGGCATAATCAACACCTCTTTTAAATAATGGTCCACCACCTGCAGTATAATGGCATCTCATACAAGCATCATTGGTAGGTCTGCCAACAGACTGTAACGCCTTATCACTCATATCTTGAGTAAGTCTTAATATTGGATTGCCATCTTTTTCACCAACCTTAATAACGGTTCTTTTAGATTTATCGTAATTTTCGGCGTGACAATAAAGACACTCAATTGCATTTTTTTGTTCAAAAGTAGCTTTTTCAAAATCTGCTGGTGGAAAACCACCACCGATATGACAATTACCGCAGCCCATCCCTACCATTTTTCCATCTTTGTTGGGAAGCATACCAAGATAATTGGCAAGCGGATATGCTCCTGGACAGTTTCCTATTTTATACTTTTTGCCGACTTCCTTGCCACCGGTAACAAATTTACCATCATTATCTTTAAGATAATTAGCAGGAACAGGGCCTGCCCACTTGTAATGAGAGGAGTTCATTACTTCTTTAATTGCACCTTCGTGACATTTTTCGCAGTAGTATGCACCTGTGTATCCGGTTAATTTAGTGTGAGGGTTAGCTTTACGTGCACTTCTTGACTTGTACTTTGAGTAAGCATCAGATTTGTAATAATCATCACTTAACACGTAACCATCTGCAAAGCAATAAACTGAAAATGACAAAACTAACAAAATAAAAAATAAAAGCTTTTTCATAGTGTTACCTCCCTATCTTTAATGAAATGCAAAAAAGGCAGCCCGATAGGCTGCCCTTTAAAAAATAAAATTACTTAATTTCACATTTCCCGCTGGAATAATCAACATGGGCATCTAAAAAATAAAGTCTGCTCATTTCAGGATATTTACAGTCTTCCTTCAGACCAAAATACATTTCTCCAGCACGACCACCGGTCGCACACATAAATATAACATATTTATCTTTTGGTAATTTTGAAGTGACAAGATTACAATCTTTATACATATCATCAACAGGAATATTGATTGCACCGTTTACATGACCAGCTTGAAACTCAGAAGGTGATCTAACATCTACTATTACAATATTGTCAGGTCTGCTATCTATTAATGATTTGAAAAATTCTTTATCAACAGTACCTTCATCTGCTCCGGCTTTGATTGCACTTGCAGTTGGTGCAGCAGTTTTAGCTGCTACCATATCAGCTTTTTCACCCGGCTTTAAAATTTGCTCACCTTTTTCTTTCCATTCAGGCTCTCCTCCTGCATAAACCAATACTTTTTTGTAACCCATTTCATAAAGTTTTTCTGCTACTTTATGAGATTTTACACATGCGTATCCACCACAGAATACAACAATTTGAGTATTCTTATCGGCTGGAAGCATACTCATAAAAGGTGCTGGGTCTTTCAAAAATTTAGTGTCAGGGATATTGATGGCCCCTGGGATTGTTCCTTTTGCGTAAACTCTGTCAGGTCTTGCATCTACAAACAATACACCTTTGCTAAGTAATGATTTTGCATAGTCAAAGCTGATTTCCATAAAATTTTTCTGAGACCAATCAGGGTCACCAGCAAGGTAGACTTTGATATTTTTAAAGCCTTTGTCCCTTAAGTATTTTGCGTCATTATAACTTTTGATACAGTTAAAACCTCCGCAGTAAACGACTAATTCGGTATCTTTAGTTACCTTAAGCTCTTCAAGCTGTGGATAAAACTTGTCAAATTTTGTGTCAGGGATATTGATGGCACTTGGAATGTGACCTGAGTCGTATTTTCTTTCCGGCCTTGCATCAATGATTACTACTTGATTAAACTTTCTAAGTCCATTTCCTACTTTTGCCTTTACATAGTCATAATCGACTATTTCAAATCCTGCTGCTTTGACCTGCTCCATAACGGATGGGCCTTTAGCTTTTTCCCCCTCAGGCTTAACCTGAGCTTTTTGAGCACAGCTTGCAAAAATAAAGAGTGCTAAAACGGATACTAACATAGTGAGTTTTTTGAAACTTTTTGACATACATGCCTCCTAATAAAATTCTGTATTAAAATAATACCACGAAAAAGGTCACTGTCAATACTTTTTGAGATAAAAAA
>NZ_JAJAFU010000021.1 GCF_020480685.1 Deferrivibrio essentukiensis | reverse complement strand
CAATACAGTTTTTTCTGAATTCTTAATCCCTTTATACTGCAATTTTTAATTCCTGCCGATAAACATTCATAGGTTTCTGATATCCCAATGCTGAATGAAACCTATTGCAATTATAAAAGTCCATACATTTTGCAATACCAGCTCTTAATTTACTGATAAAAGAATAGTTATTCAGGTAGATATCTTAATATTTCAAGGAGCGAAAGAATCTCTTAACTGTAATGTTGCCAATAGATCTACTAAAGTGACACGGAATTATGAACACTACCTATAAAGTAGGTAGGTTTAAACTACCTATTTTTTTGATTTTTTATACGCTTAATTTCTTCATCAATTAGCTCGCTAATTTTCTCCTCTTTAATATAAAAGTCTTCATAAGCAGCTTCAGATTTATCCGCAAATGCATTAAAAATTTGTTCTTTATTTTCAAGCAAATCAATGATTCTTTCATCAATTGTATCTTTGCATAAAAGCCTATACACTAACACATCTCGAGGCTGACCCATACGATAAGCTCTTGAAATAGCTTGATTTTCTATTGAGGGTTTTAATTGTGGCTCACATATAATTACGACACTAGCTGACTGAATATTAAGGCCGATTCCACCAGATTGAATTTGTGCTACTAGTACTGTCCCTGCAGGAGATTCATTAAAATCATCAATTATTTTTTGTCTATTTTCAGGAGAAACTTTTCCACTTATTGGATCTAAACACATATTACCCAACATCAACTTAATTTTTTTTATGGTATCTAAGAAAAAAGAAAATATTAATATCTTTCTCCCATTTTCTTTGGCTTCATTAATAAGCTCAAGCATTCTTTTTGCTTTAGAAGAATTACGTAAGTTATCTATACTCCATGAAACACGCCTAATATCCATAAAATTTCGACTGAGAACTGCCTTTTCATATGCGATTCTTTCTTCAATACCTAATGTACACCATTCTCTAGTCTCTATAAGTTTTGGCAACTCTCCTAATACATCTTCTCTTTTTCTTCTATAATAAACGGGAGCAATTTTTTTCCTAAAATGTGGAGCATGGACCAATGATTCCATCCCCATAATGGAATTAGCTACTCTAGGTTGCAATATACTAATCAAAGAAATCATTTCATCTACTTTATTCTCTAGTGGTGTACCTGTCATAAATAATATTTGTTCGGCTTTACTACAAAGATTTTTAGTATTAATAGTTCTTTTTGCATTAGGATTTTTAATATAGTGAGCTTCATCTACAACTATAAGATTAATTTTAGGTATTGCTTCCAATTTAAAATACCCTGTTGTTTCATAAGTTGTAACGGCAACTCCACCGTTATCTATCCACGCTTCTAATGATCTCTTTCTACTATTCCCGTGAACTTTTTTTACATTGAGTCTACTATGTTTATTTATTTCTCTGCACCAATTTTCTATTACACTTGCAGGACAAACAACAACAAAATGAGTAGAGTTTTTATTTTTCAAAGCAACCATTGTAGCTATAGCTTGAACAGTTTTACCTAAACCCATTTCATCACCAAGCAAAACTCTTTTTTGGTTTAAAATATACCTGACACCCCATTCTTGATATCTCCGCAATTCACATAAAAGCCCTTCTTTAGAAAAATCTTGGGTAGAAATTTTTGAAGCTATTTCTTCTGGCAAGCCATATACAGAATCTTTAGAATCAAAAAATTCAGGTGCAATTTCTTCCAATATATTATAATATTTAATTGAGTCTTTTTCAAAATCACTCCAAGCATAATTCTCCGTAAAATTCTTAATTTTATCATATTCTGAAATTAACGCTTTAGTATTATCCTTAAATTCATTCTCATAAAATAAATATAATTTATTGTATTTTTCTACAGCTTTTGATCTTTTATCTTTTGACGCGAAAAACCATCTTATAACATTCTTGGCAGGCTTTATATCTTTTAAGTCATGATCTAATTGTTTTTCAAAAAGTTGTAAGAATTCAGAACTAGAATTTGCACAAGAAACAGAATTTTTATATTTTGAAATAGCAACTATAAGTTTTGCTGCTTCTTTAGTTTTATTATCTGCGCTTATACTAATTTTTAGTTCTCTTAAAGTGTCTATTAACAATTTATTTGCAATATTTTTAATCTCACGAGCTGTATTACTACTTATCCCTCTAATACTTGCAAGAGTATATTCTGAGGCTAAAACAACATCCTTAATTGAAGTAAATCCGCAATTAATTAGAGGTCGTAACCTAAAACCGCTTTTATGTCTATTAATTTCTTGAATTGGTACTTCTTGAAGTACGCTTAGAGCCTCTACAGCTGCTAATTCATTTACAGCATTTTTTATTTTATCTTTATAGGTTTTAAGTGCAGAAACAATTTCTTTTAGTTTATAATTTATATATTTATATTCACTTATTAATTTTCTAACATCTTTAAATGCAAAAGGTCTAACCATTTATATTTAATCACCTTATCTTAAAAAATTAAAACTATAAATCTAACCATAATCTAAATCGTCAATTAAAGTTAGTATATAAGTCATATCATCCATAATTTTAGTTTTAGCAAATGAATCAATTTTATATATAAAACGAATAATTTCTAAATTTATTTTTAAAAGTTTCACAATATCTGACAGCCATTTTAAACAGAATAAAATAAAATCTTCAGACGATAATTTTTCTTCCATGTCTGACATTTCATCAATTAACTGTTTCCCTTCCTTTTCAATTGAGTTAAACATATAAATATATTTATCAATAAATACTTCTCCTAAATATTGTTTATACAATTCGATATCCTTGTAGCTTTCTCTTATAAATTGATAACTATCAAGAGTAAGTTTGATAATATAAGCTAATAAATCAATAGTGACTGTTTCTTCGTTTTCTTCAACTGCTTTAACTCTATTTACTAATACCTCAAGTTTTTCACTTAAAGTTTCAATTTCCTTGTATCTCTTCTTTAGCAAAGACTTCAACCTCTTCCCCAGTTTCTAAATCTACATAACCCAAACTGTCAGTTGGATATTCATGTGGCAACATCCTACGCAAATTATACTTTACTCTTTTTCTACATTCGCAGGCATACTCTAATAATTTTTTTGTATCCTCTTTTGTTACTTCATTTTCAGGAAAGAGTAACTTTGCTAACCCACTAAAAGTCCTTTTAATTGCCATACTATCTCTCTGAGTAGCATTATTAAGCTTAAAATATTTTTCATATTTATCTGTATAATTATATTTTCTCATACTTCTCATAAATTCAGCGAAGTAATCAACAATAAATCCAGATTTTTTTGTAATAAATTCTGGCCTCATTTTAGGAAACTCCCATCCAGGTATAAAGCAGTGAATCCTTTCTAAAAACGCTGTATCCTGCATTTCTTGAGCTATCCATTGAAATAAATTTTTATTCTTGTCTTTAATTATATTCTCTATAGCCTCATCTATATTCCCGACAAATACCATAGAAGCATCTGCAAATCTGGTATTCTTACCTCTTGAATAAGAACCAGACTCCATATAATCTTTTAATATTTGTATACTTTCCTTGTTTTTAAAAACATTATATGAGATTTCATCAAAGCCAACTACATCCCATAAATTTACCAAACCCAAAACATTCTGCCTCATTATAACACCAGCCCATTCAAAAAGCTGAGCTACAGTAGTCTTACCACCGGAAATAAGAGTCGCATTAGGTGAAATTTCTTTATAAATAAAAGACTTACCTGTACCCCTTGGTCCAAGTTCGATTAAATTATAGTTATTTTCCACAAAAGGTATAAGTCTATACAAGAAAAGAAATTTTTGTCTTTCATTAAAATAGCTCGGTTCAAGACCACAACTTCTCATTATAAAATCTATCCATTCTTCCAATGTAAATTTTTTCCTATTTTCAAAGAGTTCCTCTAAATCCACTTTCGGTACTTGTATAGGCTTAAAGTCTTTTAATAAATAAGGTACTGGTAAAGCATCTGCTCTACTTTTATGTTTTTTATTTTCAGAGTATTCATCCTGAACAGCTTTAATAACCTTAGCATTTTTTTCAGAAAGCCAAATCATACAATCTTGGCCATCAAGCGGTCTTTGTATATCTATTTCTTCCTCTATAAGATTTTTCAATCTTACATAAGATAGTGTTATTATCCCCCATACACCAGTTGTTAATAAACGTGGATTTTTTTCTATAAAATCGGGTATTAATTGTATTTTATCAATTTGCAATGTTTGAAGTTTCATAAAATAGTTATCTTCTTTTTCGTCTAAATAAACTTCTGCTTTATCAATTACTTTATAAGAACCCTCCTCTCTCATTAGATATTTAATCTTTTCTATTTCATCTGCTCTTACATAATGCTTCGTTAATATATCTTTAACAGTTTGCATTCCATCTTTTATTTGTTCTTCATCATTTGTAGCACAATACATCCCAACAAGATATTCTATTACAAAGCTTGGGGCATTATATCCTGTTTTTAATTTTTGCCCTAATTCTTTATTAACAATTTTACCTGGGAATAGCTCGATTATTTTATTGTCAAGTCTGTCCATAAATTACTCCTTCAAAAAAAATCATTTGATATAAGAATATTAATTTTAAAATCATACTCTTTAATTAAAACTTCATTATCCTCGTCATAGAATTTTAACCTATATGTTTTATCTTTGTCAAAGCTAATTGGCTTTAGCTTAAGAGTCAAAACTTTTGTTCTATCATTTATATCTTCAGAATTTGCATCAAAGTTCACTAATCCAACACTTGATAACAGATTATTATTACTATCATAAACACCCACCTTAATTTTCAAAGGTAATACATCTTTACTTATAGGTTCAGATTGTAAAAACTTAAATTTAGGGTTGTTTGAAGTAATAATATTTTTTGTAGGGGATATCATTTCAAAATCAACACTTCTTTTAGACTGCTTTTTTGTATGCCTTATTTTTATCAAAGGTAGGATTAATTCTTGTAAGCTAACTCCACCATGCAAAAATCTTTTACTTGCACCATTAGTAGATTTAAATCTTAACATATTCTTAGGAATCAAGATATTGTTCCTTTTTATTTCACCATTATCAATTTTTTCAAAATAATGACTATTTGCTATAGGCTGTATATTGTCTCCTAAAACGTATCTTGGATTTAATGATATCTTTGACTTGTCAAAAGGAAAATCTATTTTTAAATGTTCTTCAATCTTTGAATCTATATAAATAAATCCATGATCAGATGTAATAATAATATTAGTTATATTTGAGCTTCCAAGTTTTTTAATGATTTTTTCCAGTGAACCTAAGCATTGCTCTACCGCATTAAAAACGTTGCCTTCAGAAACATTATCATCTCCAATTTTATCAATAATATTCTGATAAATAAAAATAAGATTTTTCCCTTTAAACAAATCTTTTAGTTGTGATGTTGTAAGAGAATTTACATCTTCTTCTGTTATAGCTAATGAATTGTTATTAAATGTTACTAATAAATCATTCCTCATTTTTGTATTTGTTGCGGGTTTATCATCTACCAACACAGACCCATCGTCTTTTATTTCAATTTTATTATGGGGAAGCAGAGAGGCCATACCAACTGTTGTGATTGTTGGAATGTTAGCAACTAAGTAGTCTAAATCAACCTTCAATCTATCTGCATTTAAGGAGAGAGCATCAACCAGCTCACAACCAATTTCATACCTTAAAGCATCAGATATTATAACACAAACTCTCTCACTTTTTTCTATTCGTTCTTCTATAAATTTTTTGTAAAAACTGACTTGATTATGTGAATTATCATTTATAAAATCATATGTTAATAAATTATCCCATTTTGAATTTAGTAAGTTAATAAAATTATAATACTTATTTTCAAGTTTCTTGTAATAATCTAATAGTAAATCATTGTTTCCGTTTTTATAGTAATAAATAAACTTTCTATAATTTATATCTATTGAATGTAACTTTGTAGTATAAGACGATACTAAATTTTCAATTTTATCAGCATCAGGATGCATAGCAATGAGAGATTTTTCAAATTTCAAATAATACTCTATAGATAAGTAAGTATTTTGATAAATTTCCCACCAAAAACTTTGCTTTCTTTTTTCTATTATATCTAAATAATACTCAATATTATCTTCTATATCCTCTTTTGCCATTTTATCTAAGATAATATTTTCAATATTTTCCAGAGAGTAAACATCAGCTAAATCACCAAGATTTAAATTTACCAGTTTTTGAGATAGGTTTGCTTTATTATCAACATATTGTGAAATTTCAGAATATAAGTGATTATGTTTAGAGTTATATAGCCATTCTTCAACAAAATGCCCGGCAACCTGCAGACCTTTTCCTTCAAAAGATTCAATATACTCATTAAATAAATTTTGTTTCACAAGTTGAGGTGCTGTAAGCAAAATATGAGAGCAAACTAACAATAATGCAAATTTTATAAGTGTTATTTCTTCACTTTTAATTTTAAAATGCTCTTTGATAATTTTATAAAGCATTAAGTCAAGATTATATTTTGCCAACTGCTCTAATGCTTCATTGTCTTCTTCATCCAATCCGTTTTCAAAAATTTTAAATAATACAGCTTCCAAATCATTTTTTGCAGCGTTTATTACAGTAGCAATCATTCCTAATGATAATTCCTTATAATTAGGTTCTTCAGAAAGATATGATTTTAATTTACTAAGGCGTTTTTTATTATTAAAAAATGTCCTATAATCATTATATAAATAATCAAATTCTGCAAATCTAACATTTAATTCATCTTTAATTAAAGATTTGTGGTCAGCAAAAAATACATCGGAATAAAGCAAAATATCAGCTAACCAGTTTTTTTCTATAGGTGGCTGAGCTGAATTATAATAAAGCAAAAATTTATCTAAAGGTTTTTCTTTTTCAATTAAATATTTCAAATAAAATTCATTGTTTTCTACTTTACAAATATTAACATCTTCTAAATTTAAATTTTCAATATCATCTTTAAAATTACCTTCTTCATCAAACCAAAAAACAATACGACTTCGTGAAAATTTATCTAACAGCTTCTCTCTTATATCCATTAAACTAACCCTCTGATTTTTGTTACTTGCATAATTTATTATCAAACACAACTAATATATCTTGAAATTTACAATAGTTTACTTTTACACCATCATCCAAGTCAATTTTTATCATCTTGTCTGCATAATGTTTTAGTCTTACATCGTATTCTCTTAGCTCAATTAAATATTTTTCTATCTTATCTATCGTATTTTGTGCTTTTTTTAATGTTTGCCCGCTTAATACATTGTTATCGATTGATTGCTGAAGTCTATTTTTCTCTGATTCAAGTTTTTCCATGTAAGGGTGAAGATAATCTGTCCTTATTTTAGCAACAATACCAGGATAATATCTATGCATATAAATTAATACATTAAAAGCACCGGCACCCTTTGGATTGGAGCTAAACATCCAGTAAATAGGTCTTTTATTATACCTACTCACATGATCACTATAAAATTCTTTATGGAAATATCTTCTAATAACATCTTCATCTGATTCATTTGATTTTTTACCAAGTGCATTTGCTATAAATGATAGATTTTCATATAATGTTTCTTCTGAAAAAGTAATCTTTAAAAACTCTTTAAATCTTTTAAAAATATCATCTTCAAAAAAATCAAATTCAAATGCAGGTATAATGTTATCATCATCTATAGTAAATGTTGAATGTTGAATGTTGAATTTTGAATTTGCTTCTTCTATGCTTACTTCGATATCGGCGATATGTAAACCTTCGTGATCCAGTGAATATCTACCAAACATACAGCCAACAGCATAAGAGATAAACTGTTTAACAATTTCATCAGTGTTAAAGATAAGCTTTCCATCTACAATCTTTGTTTCTTGCTTTAAAATTGTAATATCTTCAAGGGGCACATCCGGAGTAAGCTCATCTTGAAGCTCATATATTTCTATAAATAGTCTATTTAACTCTTCTTCATTTGAATGAAGTTTAAAAAACTTTTCTTTCCAATAATCGCAATAACGATTATAAATCGTTTCTAATGTTAAATTTTGAATCTTGGATTTTGAATTATTTTTCTTGCTTTCATTCAACATTAAAAATTCATAATTCATAATTCGAACCAACTCATTGGTTCGGAAGTCCCAAGATGTTTCTCTGCTGTCCCAATCTTCTTTTGAGATGTCTATGCATTCTTGGGTTAATTTATCGATAATTTGTTTTTCTGATTCTTCTTTTGGAAATATGACTGGAAGTTCTGATACATATCCTACATCGAAATGCATTGTAGGTATGATTATTTTTAATAATTCATTAATAATGTTTGTGTTTAATAATCCTAATATGCTATTCTCTTGTGTTTCTTTAATAACATATAACATCTTTCCAACATTATTAGAAACAATCCCATGTTGTTTTAATCTTGCACTAAATTTACCTGATGTTACATCACTCCAAGTCAATCCTTTTTTAAATAGAAAAGAATCATTATAAGCAAATTTTTTATTTGTTACATATTCATTGTTTCCATACCATTTTCTAAAAGATCCACCTTTATTTAATGGAATAAAGTTTTCAATATAATTTTCACCATATTTGGTTGCATGAAAAAAAATATTATTAAAATTACATTCAAACCAATATCTGAAAAATTCTTCATTTTTACCATTAGTAGATTTTCCACTTTTTAAAACAGATAAATTTTTTAATTTTTCACTTTTCTCAAAAATCTTTTTAATCCTATTACTTATCCAATATGCAATAGGATTCCCTGGAATCTTCTCAAAATCTTCCTGTTTTGCCACATACCTATTTTTAGGTTCAAAAAAACCTTTCTCTTTTTCTTCACTGCTGTTGTAATATGTCAATCTGATAAATGTAGGCATAGGTTACTCCTGATTATTTATATATTTTAATAAAATTTCAATAAGCTCTACAAATGTGTTCAATTTCATTTTTCCAAGCATCGTTGGTTTACGCTTATTTCTTATATTTATATCTTTTAAGTAAATAAAATTATTTTGAATACTAAAATTGTTATGAAAAAAAGCATTTCTCAACCTTTTGAGCAATGATTGATATTTAACATTACTACAAGAAGTAAAAATAATTGTATTTGTTATATTATTTACTGACATAGTAATTGCGTCTGATGATTTAGCTACAATAAATTTTACTTTATGTTTTTTTTCTAAGTTCGCTATTTCCTTAAAAAATTTTTTATTAGAATTTTTACCTTTTAATTTAATATTATCAACTTCAAAATTATTTATCTGAGCGATAAAAATAACAGGTAACACTTCCTCACATATTAATTTTTTGTTTTCTTCAAATACTGGTAGTTCTAATTTAGCTTGTTCAAATACTTCTTTAAAATTACCCAAGTGTATCTCCAGGCTTACATTTCCTTATCACAAAAGCAGTACTTGGATAAGATGGATTGCCAAATGCATGCCAACCCATATCAACCATATTTACTATCTGATAATTTTTTAAGATTTTATTTCTCAATTTTTCATAACTACTTAAAAACATCCAACTTTGCATAGTAATCATAGCTTCGAATCCACCATCTTTTAAAAACTCAAAGCCTCGCTCAATAAAAGCAGCAAATAAATCTGATTTTGAATCAGGATAATTTTTCTGCAAAAATTGCTTCAAAATTTCATTATGAGCTTTATTTCCCATATATGGTGGATTAGCAATCATAGCATCATATTTTTGACCTAAAACCTTAGCTACTTTTAAAATATGATAATATTGCGAAGCATATTTCTTGGTAAGCTCAAAATCATCATTTAATTGATTTTCTAATATTTCTAAGAAATAATCTATTTTATCTAAGTATGTTTCAGGTATTGTAATCAATGAACCAATATTTTTGGCTTCTAAAAAAACTGATAATATTTCTTGTAGCTGTTCATCTTCTTCTTTAGATAATCCTTTTATAAATTCGGTGGAATCTACAAGATTTTTATCTACTTCTTGTATTTCATAGATATTTAAATCTAACTTTTGTCTAAATATTCTTGACCCGGCGTATTCTCTTGCTTTCATCATTACAGCAAAACAAGCTAACTGTGCTGCTCTTTTATCTATATCCAAACCATAAAGATTTTTTTCAACTATATTTTTAACAGCGTCAAGGTCAGAATAACCCATCTCTCTGTATATGTTCATTAAAGTGTCAAATACTCTAATCAAAATATGGCCTGATCCGCAAGCAGGGTCTATTATTTTTAACTCTTCAGGATTTACATTTGAATAAAACTTCTTTTCAACATCCACATCTGATTCTACATAATATTTCATCCTTTCTTTCAAGACAGATTTAGGATATGACTCAAGCCAAATACGTCCAGTCGAATTTTGCACCAAATAATCCACAATCCATCTCGGTGTAAAAAGCTGTGTAGCTGCTGGGATATCTTCTTTTTTATATGCTTTTTTACTTCCAATTACTTCATCTTTTTTTTCTGAAATATAAAACTGATAAAGCCACCCAATAATTTCAACATCTTTCCAAAAATCAGATGGAAGTCCTTTGTCGATGTAGGCTATTATTGAATTTGCTGCTAAAAGGAGATCCGGAAGCAATAACTCTGTATAATCTTCAATTTCTTCAAATATAAAAGGCATAGCTTTATGAAGATTATTACAATGAGCAATCAAAAGTTTTTTGTACAATTTTTCATATTCGTTGCTTAGTTTTAATTGTATTACTTCATTTTTATCAAGTAAATTTGTCTCTTCAGGAGCACTTAAAACATCAGGATACCATTTATCTGAAGATGACTTTACAAACCGATGATTTATATATCCATTCTCTTCCATAAACTTTAGAGCTACAAATCTGTTAAACCATGTATAAGCTACTTCATCTATTAGACTTAAATAATCACTTTTACCTTTTTTTACTACTTTAGCGATTTCTTTCCATTGCTTTTTAGGATATACACTTTCGTTAACAATTACTTCGGTCTTAACTTCTTTATGTTCTGCTACCCCTTTTTCACTAAAGCCCAGCAAGGCAGCTTTTGCTTTTACTTGCTCAATAAATAGCTGTCTTGCCCTAACAGCAAATTTTTTTACTTCACCTGTATTCATAATTACTCTCCAGAAATCTCAATTTTTTTATTATCTTGTAGCTCTTGATAGAGTCTTTCCTTTAATTCATCCGTAAAATTATCAATATCTTCTTTAGTGCTAATAATTTTAGGATAAACTAATTTAGATATTTTAATTTTCTTCGGTGGTTTTTCATTATTTTCGGCATATTTTCTATTTATTTCTCTATTAATATCTTCTTCTAATGAGCTTATCTTCCTTATAAATGTAGCACGTCTTGCAATAACATTTTCAATTTTTATTTCATTTCTTATGAGGTCAGCCATTTGATCTAAAGAATCTATTTTTCCTGATATATCTATGTTTTCACCTTTAGATACTTCTAAAATATGTTCATATTTTTTTGTTATTTCATCTATATATTTATTTTTTAAGGAGCCTAACTTTTCTTTTAATGTCTGACTAATATCATCTATTTCATTTGCCAAAGGTATAGTTAAATGAAACGGAGATTCACTATTCATGTATTGTTCGCATTTTTCCAATACTTCTTCCCCTGGCTTGTAATCATAATGCTCTATCCCATCTTTATATGTATTTATAAACTCTATTATATCTTTATGTCGAGGTAGTTGATTAGTAATAAAGTTTCTAAACTTTCCAAGATATTCTATCCAAGTGTGTAACTTTTCTTCTTGTTTTATAATTTCTTTAATAACATCTGCCTGTTCACTTAATTTAGCGATTCTTGTCAACCCATCTAAATATTCCTCAGCAGTAAATTTTGGACGAAAATTTGAAGACAAAAGATGCAGGTTACTTTTAATATCCTCTATAAACTCAGTGATAAACTTTTTAAACTGTTTAGTGAAATCATCTGGTTTTTCCTCAGGGATATTATCACTTACATCTTGAAAAATTTGTTTAGCCTTATTTATTTCACCTTCATCAGCAACCTGTGGCAATTTAACATAAACTACAGACTGGTAAGATGCTTTAGTAATTAATTCTTCAAGTTTTGAGTGAAAAGCACTGGATACTTTTTGAGTTTGGTATTCTAAATGTATTTTTTCATTAGCAACCAAAATTGCAATAATATATTGTATATCTAATAGCTTCCATCCGAAGGGTTCTTCTTTAAACCTGTCATAAATTTTCTTCAGTGTAACACTATTTTCTATGTGGCTAATATCCCTAATAAAGTTAATTATCTCATTTTCAACTGATTCGCTTGTATTAACGTCACCAATTATACTTCTATTTTTACTTAATGCTTCTTTTATCTCATTTGAAGCCTTAATCGTATTTGGCACAATAAGATACATTTTATTGTATATATGCCCTATTATTTCATCTAACTGTTGTTTTATAAGATTTTGATAGTTTACCGGCTTTGGGAAATGAAGCTTGGTGCCCAAAGAAAAATAGTCAGCATTTGCCAGTAGCTCATCAATTATTTTCTTTAACCTTTTTCTTCTTTCATCATTTTCTTTTTGTATCTCTAAAATAACTTTAGAAAATGAATCTTTAGTTGAACCTTGATGTTTCCTTATATATTCATTTGTTTGAAGAAAAGATTTTAATTCTTTTTCCAACTCATTACTGTTATTTAATCTAATCAATAATTTTCTTTGCTGACTTTGCATTGTCAGATATGGGTCACTCGTATCGAAAGAGTCATATTGGGTAGCAATTTTGATTTCTAATTTGCCGTTGCCTTTCGAAATATTATCAACAGTCCTAGTTATTTCATAGTCATTGCTATAATTAGTATATTTATGTTTGGTTTCTGGATATAACTCATGAAAAATTATTTCATAAATAAAATTTGATTTAGTAGCTGAATCTACTGCTATTTTCTTGATTTCTTGCTTTATATCTCTTTCTTCGTTAGTTAGAAAATAATAGTTGTCACCACTTTTATTAATAAGTACTTCATGTTCCAACTTTAATAGGCTATTTTTAACTTTATCTTTTAATGCTTGCTTATCTTGGTCTATTACCTCTAACATTAGAATTACAATGTTATCAATATTTGGCTTTATCTGCCCAATATATCGAATCAAAAACAATAGTTTTAGCAAATTTACATCAAAAATATCTAGGCTTTCATTTTTTTCAGCATGTTTAATTGTTAGTAATACATGGGAATCCATAAAACCTTCTATTGTATCGTAAAATAAATAAAATGGTGATATGTAGCCTATTTCCTTGTTTTTAATCATAAGACAAGCTTGCTGAAAAGCATTTAACATACTTCTTTCACCATGTGATAAATGCTTACCTGAAATTCCCATTGTGCGAATTGCTTCAAAAACTTTTTGTAACAATGTAAACTGGTACGGTACAAAAGGATATGAGTTTATAAAGTCATTTTCATCCTTATATTTCTGAAAAGTAGCGGTATCGGCTGTAAAACTAAACTGATTTTTTAAGATATTTATATTATTTTCGTAAAGGTTTTTTAATTCATCCGCTGCTTCAACATTTTTTGACAAGATTCTCTTTTTAATAACCTCATCAGTGTTTGAGCCAGAAAGTGAGAATCTTATAAATCTTCCCAAAATTTTCGAAAATTCATTTTTACTAGTTCTTGGTAAATCACCAATTATTGACTCCACATCTTCCTGAGAAGTAACGACCACCCAAGCAGAACCTTTACATTTAACACCCAACTCTTCAACTATTGTCTGAAGATTTAACATCTTATTAGTATCTTGGGCTATAAACTGCCCAACTTCATCAACCATAAACAAAAGTCTATAATTGTTTGTATTTAATTCTTTATTTTTTTTATCTATAAACTCTTTAACATTATCAGCAAAATCAGAAATACTTACAGAGCTAAAATAGTCTTCTTTAGATTTATAAAAATTTTCAGCTTTTTCTACTGTTACATCGTAGCAAAAGGCAAGAGCCTCAAAAATTTCTTCTTCGTAAAAAGCAAAATTATGTCTTTCTTCTACCCAATTCTTCCCTGCTAATTCTTCAAATTTATTTTTAAACTTTTCATAAAGTCCATTATTGTCCAAATCTCTTTCAATTTCAGCGATAAAGGGAACCCTCCCTAAATATCCCAATTTGTCATAGAATACTCTACGAAAAACATTAAGAATTGTTTCTTTATTTCCAAGATTGCTGCTATCACTCATGCTATCAATATTAAAAAGGATAATATCGGCTGAGTTTTGATAAGCTCTTTTAATATTGGCAGATAATAACGCATCAGTTTTAATTTTATCTCTTATTATTTCTCCAGCACTTATATCACCAATAGCACGGTTTTCTATAGTATATGCGAGCATTTTTAATAAATGAGATTTACCCGAACCAAAAAAACCTGAAATCCAAATACCTATTTTATCAGTTTGTGTGCCTAAAGTATCAACGTAATGACTGAAAAAATTATCTAAATATTTTTTTACTTCATGGGTTATGATATATTCTTCTATCTCACTTTTAAGAATACCCAAATCATCTTGACCAACCTTAACTACACCATTTATAGGTCTTTCAATATCTTTTTCAAAAATATTTTTTATAATCATCTTACACCACCCCCGCAAATTTTAAACGCTCTGTAAAAAGCTTTACTCTCAAGTTTATTAAATAATAGCAGTTGCCCCTCTGTGTCGATTATTTCAAAAGTTCCCGGATACATAAGTATGACAGTTTTGTTATATATTTTTTCTTGCAATTTATTAATAATTAAATGAGCTCTTAATATAGGGTAAATGTTTCCAATACCTGTTAAAATCAAAATATCTGGTTCTTTGGTTACACTTATTTTCACTATTTTATTAAGAATTAATTCAGGATCTATAATAGACTTTAATCTAGTAAAAAATTTTTCAGGAGTGAACTTTTTTTCTATTTCAAAAGTTTTTTCCAATAAATTATTCTCTTGTAGGTAATTTATTGCAATATCATAAAGATTTAATATTTCTACATTGTACTTAATTTGTTTAGATTCAGATATCTGGTTTATAGTTTTTCTTACTTCTAATTCATCTTCAGGATTATAATCGAAAATATAAAAGGGAACTTCATTAGCAATATTTTCTCGCTTAAAGTAGTTTTCATCTTTTAAGATATTTATAAGACAGTTTAACTTACTTGTAAGACTTTCATTCATTTTATCACCTAATATTTGTTATAATTTCTTTGTCACTCATCAAAAGACCTTTTAAAATGTCAGTGTTGTTGGCATAATAGAGTATTATACCATAGTTCAATATAGGTTTCATTATTTTTTTATTTTTACCATTATCTATTAAGCCTGCCTGCTCTAATATCTTAAAAGTAACTTGTTTTAATTTTTTTCGAGTATTATCTGTTAATGTCTTCGTAGCTTTTTCTTCTTTAATATACAAAAATTTAAAAAAATCACTGTCATGTAAGCTAAAGTCAAGCAATTGTAACTTAGGTAATACAGTTTCAATCATAAATTCAAGCATCATAGGATAAGTTTCCATAATATTAGCAAATAGTAAATGCTTTTTACTGTCAAATGGCAGCTCAGTTATTAGTTCAGTAAAATTGCTGTCCATATAGTTTAATCTTCTCTTAAACTCTACAAACATTCTTTTTACCGTTGATAGTCTATTTTTTTGAAGATAGTTGTTAACTAAAACCTCTGTTTCGATCTCTTTATCTGATAAGCCTTTCTTTTTCAGCTCAATAAGTTTTAAAGTTTCTAATACCGGCATAGATAATGCCGTAGATATCCAATAAGTTTTCTCTTGAGTACTAATGATACACCTCCTATATCAAATTTATGTAATACAAAAATTAACAAAAAGCTCTTTTCAATATAATCTTAACTGTCTTAAATAATGCTCCTTATTGTCAAGAAAAAATTAAAATTTATGCTATTTTTTACAAACGTTACCTACTGTTAATGTCAATAAAAAAATAACAAGATTACCAATATAAAATTAACACTTTTTTTACATTACTTCACCTCAAAATCTCACTTGTTATTTTTTATCTAAACTAACTCAATTAGTCAGGAAAAACATATAGAAGAACCAAATACATTAACCTGAGAAAGGACTCAATATATATTATAAGCCGTAAGGGAGACGTAAAATGACTAATAGAGTCTATCATATTCGATTATGTTAGGGTAATGAAATAATTTTAATAAAATATTTATATGTTTCTATCTGTGTTTTTTTCACAAGGGATTTTTAACACATTTTGTGTATAGTTTTTATCGTTAAAAGTAATAAATTTCAGTCTTTCTTGAGTTACATCAGCAAAAACTATGTATAACTCAAGGTTTCCCTTTTCATACCATTGCTCATCTTTTTTATAACCTATCTCACCTTCACGGAAATAATGGTAAAGATTTGATATATTTTGTCCACTATAGGGATATATTAGATACATCGATTTACACGAATGATATTTAGTGCCATAGGCATAAAGCTGATACACATCTGATTGGGAAATCCCTTGATGTATTTTATCTTCACTTAGGAGTTTCCATTTAGTATCAGCAATAATTTTTCCATCATCTATAACAATATCTGGTCTTAGTTGAAATGCCCCATTGCCTTCACAGTATGCAAGGTGATGTGTTTTGTCTTGCAATGTAACATTTGTACAATTCATTTTAAAATAATGACCAATATAGCTTTCAAAAAGTAAATTCATATCAAATAATAACGCAAAAGCTACGTCATTGCCCTTATAAGGACTAAATGAATTTTCGAGTAAAAATGTTTTACACCATAAAAGAACCTTCTCATAATCCTTCATTTGTCTATCAAGTTTTACTTTGCTAAATCCTAATTTTATATCTTTACATGGAGATATTCCATCAAAAATAAACAAGAATTCTCGTATTCGTTGTTGATTTCGATTTGATTTTGATTTTTTATAAAGATATTCCAGTGTAGTTTTAATTAGACGATTTTCCACCCTATCGCTTAAATACTCTTGATATTCTACAAAAAACCGTTCTTGATGGATTGTATTTTTTTTGATTTGTTGCCCAATAAGCAATTTACCTTTTAAAAATCTGAGATTTTCCTCTTTTGTAATATAATCACTTTTTATCCCTTTTTTGATAAGTTTTGAAAGTTCATCCAAAAACATAGTAATAAAAATTTCCAAAAGCGGTATTTTTGCATTTTTCAAATGTGCCATATTGAAATTTTTAAAAGGAGAATTTTTGAGAGTTTTTAACATCCGAAGGAGAATCTTTTTTGCTTCTTCTTCACTTGCATTGTAAATTTTTGGTAATATTTCTATGGTTGTCCCATCTCTTGTTTGGATGACACCAACATAATTTTGGGCTTGTAGAATTTTACCGTACCCTTTTTTAGTAGTGATTTTCAGATACAGTGCTGTTTCTTCATTATCTAAAACAAACTTTTCTAAAGCTTCAAAAGTTTCTGGTTTAATATAGTTGTTTGCATCTTCTCTTTTATATTGGAGATATTCAAACTCTTTTAAAATCAATTATTATCTCCCTATTCTTCAGACATATTTATTAAAGAGTAATCACCATATATTTTTTGGTACATTTCTAAAGAAAAGTGGCTATTTACTTTGTATTCCACAGCTTCATTTTCTATGTCAGGATGATCAAAACCTAATATATCACTTTCTTTGACCTCTTGACTTTGTATAAATTGATATTTTTGAAAATCTTCTTTTATGTTTTTCTTTTTAAATTGTTCAGGATGATCTCCTAAAACAATTTGTATTTTTTCCCAATCATCATAAAAATACTCTTGAAGTAAAGGGATGATTTTATTTCTGAATATATTATCTAACTCCGCTTTTGCTTCATCACCACTTTTGTCTATTAGACTCATAAAATAAGCATGTCCAATAGTATGGTCACGATCATAAAGATATTCAATTCGTTTGTTCATTGTTTCTAAAAGTGATTTGACATTGACACCTTCAATCGAAACATCTTCTAACAAATCGGGACGAGGCCTCATCTCTTCAAAATGAAATCTCCGGCGTAGTGCTGTGTCCATAAGTGCGATACTTCTATCTGCAGTGTTCATAGTGCCAATGATATAAAGATTTTGAGGTATACCAAAAAGCTCATTAGAATATGGAAGTCTCACTTGCAGAGCTTCTTCTGCCCCTATGCGTTTGCTTGGCTCAATAAGGGTTATAAGCTCTCCAAATATTTTTGAGATATTTCCACGGTTGATTTCATCTATGATGAGGATGTAATTTTTATCATTAGGTCTTTTTTCCACACTAAAAAGAGAATCTAAAAAATCTTTTTTTATATAAGATTTATCAAGTTTATAAATTGTTTGTTGAGATATTTTTTTATTTAATATTTTTTCTGCAGGAATACCACCTGCTTTATCTTTAAAAAGCCACCTAACTTTTCTAAATTGAGAATATCTTATTTCATCTATAGAATCTTTATACTCATATTCACCAATAACTTGACCAATAGCGACAATTTTTGAATTACCAAATGACACAAATACTAAATCTTCTTTTTTCATCCACTCCTTAAAAGCATAAATTGCCTGAATCGTAAATCGATCTATTTCTTTATCTTTAAATAGTGATTTTACCGCATCCCTAAAGGATTCCCAATCTTTTGCTGAAATTGGAGTAAAATCAATATCATTTCCCCATCCCATACTTATATAGTCGTTATCTAAACACCAGTCTAATATTTCAGGTTCATTTTTACCACCCAAAGACATTTTAAAAATATTTCCTTTATCCCAATCAAAATTTAAAGTTGTGCTTTGTGATTCAATTGGCTTTGCATTGTTCGATAATTTTTTAAATATTCCCTCAGTAACCTTATAGATCAAATTGCCATTTTCAACTTCAGCGTTTATTCCCTCAACAAACTCTTCATATCCATAGCTTTGATGAAAGGTTACAAATTCTATTTGACCAGATTGTTTATATTCATCAAATTTGTCTTTTAATATCTTTCGTTCTTCGATTGTATGAGTATTTTTTTCTAAAAGCTTTTGAATTTCATCATCACGTTCTGCCTCTAAAATAATTTCCAAAGCCTTATTGATCGTATTATACGTTTTTCCTGTTCCAGGGGGACCATAGAGAATTTGGTTTAAGGGTTGTTTTGCATAATTTGACATAACTTCTTCTCCATAGTATTCATCTTCATCTTCTTCCTCATCATCAGTTTGTTTAGGAGTTTCAATGATTTGAAAGTCTTCTAAATTATCTTTGATATATCTTTTTAATTGATCTGTCGTAAACATATAAAAATTTGCAGGTCCGTCCAAACCATTAGCTATTCCTATAGCAATAATACTTAAGGCTTTTAATGGATATTCATTTTCTTCAACAATTATTTTTATTTTTATTTTTGATTTTACCCATTCTGATTCTTTATATTCTTTTGTTGCTTGTAAGAAGTTTTCTTTAGTTGGCATTTTATATTCCCAAGTAATAACTTTCTCTGGAATATCTTTGGGTTCGAATTTATTAATAAAATTAGATAATTCATCATAATTTAATCTCGAAACAATAAGCCATTCATTTTTACCTAAAGTTTTATGTTCAATTAAATAATTATGTTTTCCCCGTTTATTAATTCTATCCCATTCATTTCGTGTTTTTATTCCTTCAACATAAAAAGGGTCACAATTAAATGCCTCTCTAACTATTTTGTTTGAAGAGCTTTTTCTGTTTTCAAAATCTTCTAATACCCACTTTAAATAAAGTAGAATATTTTTTCTATACTCCTTTCCTCTTTCTAAAATATAACTTTTGATTTCATCTAAATCTAGTTTGGCCACTTCACTCTCTCCTTAAATTTGTACAAAGATTTTTTATAATCAACATACTAAGCTTGCAATATTTTAGCACAAATTATTTACTTGTAAAACCTTACCTTGTCCAAGATTTTTTAATAAAAGTATAGCTCATTAAATTTACTGTGTAACCAAAAGCTCTAACTCAATCTACTCTGTACCAATAGACAAATTAAATATTGGTGGATTGTCCGGTTCCTTTTTTAGTACAACCTCATTGATTCTTCAATTATTGGGGCATTTCCTGCACTTTATTTCGGATTAAAGCATAAAATCCCTTTTATGTTAATAAATCCCTCTATTACTCCATTTAATACACTCAAAAGAAAAGGGGTAACTGACCTTAGCATTCTTGAATCGTATAAAAAATCTGAAATACAATTACAAGATTTGATAAAAAAAGATGATGGGGCAAACCCAAAAAGAACCATTATAATCAGTAAAAATGATGAAGTTGTAAATAATGATATAATACTTAGCACTCTAAAAATAAATAAAGAAGATTTAATAGAAACAGATTGGGGGCACATTGTTCCAACTGAAGACTATGGTCTTATCGTCAAAGAGCTAACTGCCCTAGCAAATGCTCTTTAAGGAATGTTATGATTAATTTAAGTTATATTATAATCTTACCAAAAAAGAGGCGTACTTATGAAAATAATATTCAGCAAATAATGATATAAACATAATATGATACACATGGCATTATCTCACTTTTGAGAGTTTATGATATCCAATTAAATATATATGGAAAACTGAATAATAACCAGCTAATATTATGTATAAACAATACCAGGAAAGTTGGTATAATTGAAACAAATGTGATTTAATAAATGTTGGTGCAAAAATGAAAGAAATAGCTACAAAAGAAAGTTGGAAAAACATTCCTATTGATAATCCCAAAAAATTGAAATAGACTTATTTTTAACAGATAAACAGTTTTCTAAACTGAAAAATGGACTTATTCCTCAAGAAATGGAGGATAAGCGGTTCATTTATTATGAAAACGAATGGCTTTACTTTCACCGCTCTTGGACAGGCTACGGAATTTATAAAGCAAAAATTGACAAAGTAACTGACGGCTACATCATAAGAGAGTTTTGGGTTGAAAGAAACAAAGAAAAATAATAATGAAGAAGATAATGCAGACATTGAAACCTTTTTATTTTTAATTGCAAGAGGCCTTTTAGAAATAGATGTACGCGACATTTATCTAAGAAAAAATATCAAATCTGAAACAGACACGATAAAAAGTTGGAGCAACTTCGGAAGTATGCTTTTTAAGATTCAGAATGTTGATTATTTCAAAGCAATAAAATCAGCACTTATTGGTGTCGCAGTTGGTGATGCTTTAGGTGTTCCAGTTGAGTTTAAGACTCGAGAGACACTTCGCAAAAATCCCGTAACAGATAAGATCGGTTATGGAACATACAATTTACCACCTGGAACCTGGTCTGATGACAGTTCGCTAACATTTTGTCTTGCCGAAGCCTTGACACAAGATTTTGATTTGAATGTAATAGGACAAAATTTTGTAAAATGGGCATACGAAAATTATTGGACACCACATGGAGATGTTTTTGATATTGGCATTGCCACAAGCCAAGCAATTTCAAGGCTTGCAAAAGGTGAAAAACCAGAGTTAGCAGGTGGATTTAAAGAAAATGACAACGGCAATGGTTCGCTTATGCGAATTTTACCTTTAGTTTTTTATTTACTCGATAAACCAATCAACGAACGTTTTGACATTACAAGAAAAGTTTCGTCAATTACACACGGGCATATTCGTTCAGTCATTGCTTGCTTCTACTATCTTGAATTTGCAAAGCAAATTTTAGAAGGAAAAGATATATTTGAAATTTATAAAAACTTGCAGACAGAAATTTCAAATTACTTGGCAAAGCTTGGAATCAATCCAACAGAAATTGCAAATTTTGACAGATTGTTAAAAGGTAACATTTTCAAAATTGATGAAAGCGATATTCAAAGTAGTGGTTATGTTTTGCATACACTTGAAGCAAGTATTTGGAGTTTGATGACAACAGACAATTACAAAGAAGCTGTTTTGAAAGCAGTGAACTTGGGTGACGACACAGACACAACAGGCGCAGTAACAGGTGGGCTTGCAGGACTATACTACGGATTTGACAACATTCCTAAAAAATGGCTGCGACAAATTGCAAGATATAGAGATATAGAAAATTTAGCAGAAAGGCTTAACGACAAAATTACCAATCACTGACATAATGTTACGTAAGCCTCAATTGTTAACAAACTTGGCAACTTTTACAATTTTTAAATGGAAGAACTATTAGTCAAAAAATTTATTGAATAGTAACACTACTCCATTCTTTCTTATTATCAACATAATGGATGTAAATCGCTTTACACAACCTTACGCAAAATGAAATGAAAAAATAAATCAACCTGCATACGATTATTTTGTAAAAGATAAACAATAAAAATTATTAAACCATTAACTGTTTTAAAAATATTGTCAGAAAATAGTCCATTAATTTGTTTACTTTCTTAAGTAGGAGATTTTATGGAAAGTTTGGAAGAGATAAGAAAACAGGCATCTTCTTTAAGACAAAGTCAAAAATTTTCTGAAGCATTGCCACTTTTTAAAAAGCTATGGGAAGAGGGGAAAAATGAAAAGTGGGATGGATGGGGGTACGCATTTTGTCTTAGAAAATTAGGAAATTATGAATACGCAATTAAAGTTTCTGAACAGATAATAAAAGAAAATCCTGAGTTTGATTATATTAAAAACATCTATGTTTGGTCCCTATATGACTATTTATCAGCAAAAGGTGATTTACTGCCTTTAGAAAAATTTTTGCTTTGTGTAGAAAAAATTCTCAATTATAGTTCACAAGATGATATTATTTACAAAAAAGCAGTATTTAAATGCTTAAATAAATTAAAAGAACAAAACACATATGATGCCAACTATATCTTAGAGTTGCTTAATAAACTAGAACTCAATAAATTAAACCAAACTTCATACACTTTTGAAAAAGATGGGAAGAAAGTCGAATTAGCATCAGAATATGAACAATACTTCATGCACAAAACAAAAGCTTTATACAAAATTAAATTATATGAAAAATGTATCGAATCCTGTAATTTAGCTTTAAAAACCATCAATAACTTCCATTACAATAATGATATATGGTTTAAGTGGCGAATTGCTCTTTGCTATAAAGAGTTGCAAAAATACGACTCATCATTAAATTATCTTCAACAAATAGTAAAAATAAAAAAAGATTGGTTTATTCAAAAAGAAATCGCTGAAATTTATTTCATACTTAAAAATTTTGATAAAGCCTTATCGTTTGCATTACAATCAGTTATGAATTTTGGAGATATTGACAAAAAAATACACCTTATAATTTTATTAGCAGAAATTTTAGAAGCTAAACAAATGGATTATGAAGCAAAGCTGCATTTTATTTTGGCTAATGAAATAATTAATGAAAATAATTGGAATATAAACTTGCCACAAAAGCTAATCAACAAGTATGGAAATTTACGCTCCAACAAATTAGATGTTTTAAAAGAACTAAAAAATCTTTGGAGTGATATCTATTTTTCTAACAAAACACAATACCAAGGTGTAATCAGTGGCTATTTACCAAATAATAAAGCTGGTTTTATTAAAACTGATAAGCAATCTTATTATTTTAAAACATCAGAAATGCTTGGCAAAAAAGCAGAATTTAACATTGGCAGTAAAGTAACTTTTTATTTAGAAGATTCCTATGACCCGAAAAAAAATAAACCTGTTAAAAATGCAGTAAGAATAAAAATAGCTTAATCAACAGATATTTTCACAAACATTTGCAATTTTAGTTTTAATGTAATCAACTTAAGTCATGAAAAAGTTAAGCGTTCTATGTTCGAATTTAGTTCTAAGTGTTAAGTATTAAGAAGTTCAATGTTCAATGTTCAAGGTTCAAGGTTCAATGTTCAAGGTTCTACGTTCTACGTTTCAACTTTCTAACGTTACTTATACAAAGTAAGGTCAGAAATAAGCGTTAAGAATTAAGCCTTAAGTATTAAGTATTAAGTGTTAAGTGTTAAGTACTATGTCTCTAAAACCTTTATAAAAAAATTCATAATTCATAATCCATACTTCAACATTCAAAATTAAATCCCTTCAAAACATCAGGCATATTAATCCTGATGTTTCTATTCCAAGCTTGCTAAAAAACATCGGGCATAATTAACTCCCGATGTTTCTACACCAAGCTTGCTGGAAGTCAGGTCAGAAAATAGTGTTAAGAATTAAACATTAAGTACTAAGAAGTTCAATGTTCAATGCTCAAAATTAGTATTTGTATTAAGCTAAATACAACAAAAATGTAAAACAAATAATTCATAATTCATAATTCAAAATTCAAAATTCAAAATTCAAAATTTTTAAATCAATCCCTTCAAAACATCGGGCACAGTTAGCCCCCGATGTTTCTGCACCAAGCTTGCTGGAAGTCAGGTCAATGATTCCAATACAATTCAAGGGCTTGTATCGCAATTTTCAAGCTTATTGAGTCGTAATCCCTTCAAAACATCGGGCATAGTTAACTCCCGATGTTTCTGCACCAAGCTTGCTGGAAGTCAGGTCAATGATTCCAATCATATAGCGACAACAAATACTTATGTCCAGATTGTAGTGTCGTAATCCCTTCAAGTCAGGTCAATGATTCCAATAAAAAAGGAGGAAAGAGTATGAAAGTTTTCACTATTGAAGTCGTAATCCCTTCAAGTCAGGTCAATGATTCCAATAAAATGGAGGGTATAAAATGAGAGTAGCAGAGTTTATAGTCGTAATCCCTTCAAGTCAGGTCAATGATTCCAATAATATTATCAAAATTGGCTATTGTGGTCTACAGAACTTGTCGTAATCCCTTCAAGTCAGGTCAATGATTCCAATGGGTTTATATATGGATAATTTAACAATAGAAATTATAAAGTCGTAATCCCTTCAAGTCAGGTCAATGATTCCAATAAGGAGAGGTGTAATATGGTAGCTGTTGATACTTTTATAGTCGTAATCCCTTCAAGTCAGGTCAATGATTCCAATGTGCAACATGGAAGTGTTGTTTATAAGAAAAGAAGAACTGCGTCGTAATCCCTTCAAGTCAGGTCAATGATTCCAATCTATTGGCAGCCCTGCTTTCAATTTTATATTTAATAGATGTCGTAATCCCTTCAAGTCAGGTCAATGATTCCAATATGGTATTATCACCTGTAAACATATCAGGGATAATATCGTCGTAATCCCTTCAAGTCAGGTCAATGATTCCAATAATACCGTTAACTAAAAACGCAAGCTTTCGGACGGCGAATGTCGTAATCCCTTCAAGTCAGGTCAATGATCCCAATAATACCGTTAACTAAAAACGCAAGCTTTCGGACGGCGAATGTCGTAATCCCTTCAAGTCAGGTCAATGATTCCAATAACAATGGCAACTGGAAAGTGAAAAACATTCAAGCAGTAGTCGTAATCCCTTCAAGTCAGGTCAATGATTCCAATCGAAAAAGGAACTCCGTGGGTTGAATTGGATAAAATGTCGTAATCCCTTCAAGTCAGGTCAATGATTCCAATAGCTACGAGGAAATGTGCCGTGCCTTCGCTGAGTTTTAGTCGTAATCCCTTCAAGTCAGGTCAATGATTCCAATCACGGGCATCAGTTTGCTTATGTCTGGTTGTGCTTAGTCGTAATCCCTTCAAGTCAGGTCAATGATTCCAATATTTCTAAAAGAGGAATATGTAGAGGATATGTTAAGTAATGTCGTAATCCCTTCAAGTCAGGTCAATGATTCCAATAAATACTAAAGAAGAAATAAGTTGGGGGCTAAGTATAGTCGTAATCCCTTCAAGTCAGGTCAATGATTCCAATGGGAAATGACCACACAGGAGACAGGGTTGGGGAGGAGTTTGTCGTAATCCCTTCAAGTCAGGTCAATGATTCCAATATGGCAACAACATAGTCCAAAAGGACTATGAGTGCAAGTCGTAATCCCTTCAAGTCAGGTCAATGATTCCAATCTGTTGCTCATTGGATGGCTATAAGAGGTTACGTATTTGGTCGTAATCCCTTCAAGTCAGGTCAATGATTCCAATTTATGACAGGTAAAAAGCCTTGTGCTATTGGTGTTGGTGTCGTAATCCCTTCAAGTCAGGTCATAAATTCCAATTTAGTGGCTTAGGCTCTCAGAAAGTAAAGGTGATAGACGGTCGTAATCCCTTCAAGTCAGGTCATAAATTCCAATATAGCACCAATGAAAAAATGTTGAATTGGGAGCAGTAGTCGTAATCCCTTCAAGTCAGGTCATAAATTCCAATAGTGAGGTATTACAGCAGCGCTGAATTCGCGTATTGTGAGTCGTAATCCCTTCAAGTCAGGTCATAAATTCCAATAAAGAAAAGACATTATCGTATAAAGAGGCTTGGGAAACAGTCGTAATCCCTTCAAGTCAGGTCATAAATTCCAATGACGCCGCTCGTTGGTATAATGAACTCAGATTTAAGGTCGTAATCCCTTCAAGTCAGGTCATAAATTCCAATGACGACATATACGGGCTCTTTATTGATAAGCCAGTAGGGTCGTAATCCCTTCAAGTCAGGTCATAAATTCCAATAAAACAGATGGAGGCATACTTTAAGAAGATGGATAAGAGGTCGTAATCCCTTCAAGTCAGGTCATAAATTCCAATAATTTAAAGGAACTATTGGCAACATTATCGCCTGAAGGTCGTAATCCCTTCAAGTCAGGTCATAAATTCCAATATTGAATACCGCAAAGAAAGAGATATTACGTTCTCTAATGTCGTAATCCCTTCAAGTCAGGTCATAAATTCCAATGCAAGGCTCGAGCTTGAGGCTATTTTAACAGCCCTTTTAAGGTCGTAATCCCTTCAAGTCAGGTCATAAATTCCAATATAATAAAAGGAGTGTATTATGTTAGTCAAAAAAAGTGTCGTAATCCCTTCAAGTCAGGTCATAAATTCCAATTGTTGGTCAAGGGAGTTTAATACTCCGAATCCCTTTAACGTCGTAATCCCTTCAAGTCAGGTCATAAATTCCAATATTGAGGTGTTTTATGAGAAGTGATTACGTCGCAATAGGTCGTAATCCCTTCAAGTCAGGTCATAAATTCCAATAAGGCTAAAAAGGCAATTGAGGAATTATTGAGTAGTCTAGTCGTAATCCCTTCAAGTCAGGTCAATGATTCCAATTTATTGAAAGCAAATAGGTGTTACTGGTGGCTATAAAGTCGTAATCCCTTCAAGTCAGGTCAATGATTCCAATTTAGTACAAATAATATAATTTATAGGAGGCTCTTATGGTCGTAATCCCTTCAAGTCAGGTCAATGATTCCAATTTTCAAGGATTGAGTTATGGGATTTTTTTACTGATAGCAAGTCGTAATCCCTTCAAGTCAGGTCAATGATTCCAATGCTGAGAGCAACCTCTGTTTGGAAAAACTACTGGGACGTCGTAATCCCTTCAAGTCAGGTCAATGATTCCAATCTAATAGAGATATTTAACTCAGATGGCAAAAAAATATATGTCGTAATCCCTTCAAGTCAGGTCAATGATTCCAATATTATTAGAGACTTGTCTTAAAGACAAACCTCTAATCCGTCGTAATCCCTTCAAGTCAGGTCAATGATTCCAATTGTTGGCGGACTAATTGCCAACCGTTATTAATAAAATGTCGTAATCCCTTCAAGTCAGGTCAATGATTCCAATTAGAAGGAGTTGCCGTAACTCCTTTGTTGCAAATCATAGTCGTAATCCCTTCAAGTCAGGTCAATGATTCCAATAAAAACTGTATTTTACAAAAAGAATAGAAAAGGAAAAAGTCGTAATCCCTTCAAGTCAGGTCAATGATTCCAATAGTACCCCTTTTTAATACCATATTTTCAGATACTTGCAAGGTTAAATTTAAAGAAGGGGGGGTATCAATTTTTCTACTTTGTAAATTTTGATACCCTATTTTGTAAATTATTGATAAATAAGAACTAAAAAATTCGTGTTCTACTAATCTAACTTTTCTCATAACTTACTGGTATTTAAGAATAACCGTTAAAAACAGCAAAAATCCAAAATCAACTTGAAATTTTGCAACCATAATAAAACAATTTTCGCAACATGTTTTACTTATCACTCGACACTTATTCAATTTTCAAACTGCAAACTAAAACGCAAAATATCTGTATTTTCTAAAGGTTACATGTTCAAAAATATTAGTTTTTACTATTTTACCATTATTGCCGTTTTTTTCCACTGAGATTCTTCTGCTTGTGGAATAAACAGGTATTAAGTTATTTTTTAAACAAAAGTCCACGACATAAAAAGTAGCTCCAAAATCACCCTGCACTAAAATATAATCTCCTTTATTAGCTTCAAATTTTAGCCAGTCTACAATCCTGTTAAGCTCAATTAATGGCAATTCACTATATGGTGAAACCTGACTCCAAATAACTTGTAAATCATCAGGCAAATATACAAATTTCTCTACACCCAGACTCTCTTTTGCATCCGTTATTTGTTTATCAGTTAGTTTATGGCTAAATAGTAGAAATAGCTTTGTCACTACATTAGCTCCAGTGCGAGTTTACTCCAAAGCTCTAAGTCTTTTTCATAAATGTCTGCAATGTCTAACCATTCAAGATTATCTAATTCTTTACCCGGAGCAAACTGTTTTGCTGTATTTAATAAATAAACAAATCCAATGTGAGTATGACCTACCTCTGTAAGCTCTTCATTAATAACTCCTAAAAAAGCTAAACTTGTCTTATAAAAATTAAAGTCCAAAAACTCTTCAGAAAGCTCTCTATAAATTGCATTATGTATTGTCGGTATTAATGCCTGATAAACATAATCTTGTTTCTCTACATGCCCGCCAATACCTACCGAATATTTTCCATGCAATCTATTCTCACTGCCATTTCTCTGATAACACGCCATTTTGTTAAGATAAGTCACAAGTACATAGGGGATAATTTGTTTATATTCTACATTATATTCGCATTTATCCCGTTCAATAAAATTAATCGACTCCGGTTTAAAATCTTTAATAAGTTGTTTTTCTGTTATTTCAATTACAGTTTTTTCTTTTAAATACTTTTTCTTTATATCTTTTCTTTTAAAAACAAGTATATCATTTAAAGAATTCTTCATTAATTATCTCCAACACTTCTCTTTCAGCTTGCAAAACTAAATCTTTTCTAACATCTGCTTTGCAAAAAGCAGATATAAATGAATTTTTAATCAATTGTAAAACTTCCCAAAAGTTTAAATTGTTATTTATTAAATTAGAGGCAACTATGTATTCATTAGTGAAATCAGTCCTTGAAATACCAATATTGTCAGTATTAATTGTGACTCTAAGCCCTTCGTTTAAATATTTTTTTATAGGATATTCTTTTATAGTAAAATCTAATATCTGTTTATTACTGGAAGGACACAACTCTATAGATATTTTTCTTTCCTTTATTTTTCCTATCAAATCTTTTTTTTCTAATAATTTTAATCCATGCCCTATTCTATCGGCACTCAAATGATAAATAGCTTCCCATATACTTTCAGCTTCTGCAGTTTCACCTGCGTGTATAGTAATTTTTAGACATTTTTCTAAAATTGGTAAAAAAGCATTTCTTAACTCTACTGGCTTTCTAAGTTCTTCATTACCGGCTAAATCAAAACCAACAAACATTTCAGCAAAATCATTGTTTTTATTATCAATATGTTCTAAAACAAACTCTATAATTTGATAGATTTCACTCATTTTTTTATGTCTTGTTGCAATAAAAATAAGTTTAAATATCGTATCTTCTGATTTTAAGTTTTCAATGAGAGTATTTACTACATCACTAACACTTAAATCACATTTAGTGTAATTATTTGGGGAGCATCGCAGCTCAAGATATTTTACATTATGTTCTATTGCCTTTCTTTTTAAGATATTACAAGCAGTAATCAGTGATTCCTTAGTTTGCAATAGGCCTGAACCTTGTAAGTCTCCCAAACTTGAATATTCTTCTATTCCAATATTTGTAAATTTTTCACTTTGTAAATATTTACCATATATAAGTTTATCTAAAATATCTTCATAACCTCTAAATTGAATAAGAAAGCCAGCCAGATTATATGGCTCTGGAATAGCGTCAAAATATTTAAATAATTTTTGTTTAGAATTTTTAACCAAATCCTCAAGAGGTGTTAGTTCGCCACTTACTATGTATTCTTTAATCAAATCTAACCATTTGTCATATTCTGTATTTGTTTTTCGAAAATAATTTATTTTTTCTATATTTGAATGAGCTATTTCAATAATTTCCTCAGCATTAGCTATTCCGCCTAAGTGACAATGTAGTTCAGCTTTTGGTAGTTTTTTTATTAAACTGTAGTCAAAATTATCTATTTTTTTATCTTTTAAAGTCTCAATTTTATCAGGCTCTAAAAAATAAAGAGAATAAAAGTTTGATGATGGCTCGCTTTGATAAATTTTTTGATAAAAATTAAAAGCTATATTTCTTGATTTTTTACGCCTTTCCTCTATTTCTTCATAGAGACATGTATCAGGCTTTAAAAATTGAGTATCATCAATATCAATCTCATATTGTTTAATATTTAATATATTCGGCTCTAAATAAACAATCTTACTGGCTTCTTTTTTACCAAAAGCAACAATTGGCATAAAATGTTTACAATATTTAGCATCAATATCATTAGAATTTCTAAACTCTGTGGGTATTTTACCATCATCTATAATATGAATCATGGCATCAAAACCAAAAATGTTTCCAGCTTCTTGCATATCTGCACTCATGGTTTTACGACCACCGCTTAAAGATAAAATTAGCTGCCCATTACTCGCATACTTTTTCCCTGCCAAAACTACTGAGTAAATCAAATTACTCATTTGCCTACAATGTTCAACACTAATCAAATCGGGAACACCTTTGAGGATAAAAGCTCTTAACGTAATATCAAGAAACTGGCTATTTAGCCAATCTCTTGATTTTTTAATAGAATCAAGTGCTACTTTGTTATCAGTTGAAATAACCCATACTTCATTAATTGACCTTATACTGCTTAAACGCCTTAAAGCATTTATCTTTTCTTCATCGGGGTGCTCGTCATAAAACCCAAAATCATCAGGGTTAGTAAACCCTAAAAGTTCAGGAATTAACTGCCAAGAATGCCCAAGCGTGGTAATCAGTATGTTAGGATGCATAAACATATCACTATTATTTTAGTTTTCTCCTAAAATTTGTTTGATTTTTTCAACTTTTTCTTTCTGTTTTTTACTAATATCTTTTTTATCCCATTTTTTAAGTTCTATCCATTTTTCTTTAAGTGCGTTCGCAATTTTTTTCTTATCTTCACCTGAATAAGCATCTATATTTTGATATATTTCCATAGAAAAATTTTCATCTTTACTGCTTTTCAAATTAAAAATTACTTTTTCTATTTCTGACATAGAGTTCATTTTTTTCTCAATTTGTTTTTCTTCTATAGCTCTTTTTGTTTTCTCAATTTCTTTTTGAGCTAAAGACTTTATTTTTTCATACTCATTATAAGAAATTATATTAAATCTCCCATATCCAACAGCTGTTTTTGCACCAACTCCCTCAATAGTTAAAACTCTATCCAAGGCTTTTTTTACTAATTCTGTAAGTGTAACTCCATTTTCTAGTTTGATATCTCTTTTAATCAGTATCCTAAAAATAAACTGATTACCGGTTTTAACAGTCAAAAACTTTATTGGTACTGGCTCTAAATAATCTCCCGGGGGAGTTTTGCCTTTTTCATCATAATATTTTTGGTAATGCGGATTAATAATATCTATGGCTAACTCAGGTGATTTGACCGGATAGGCATCCAAAAAAATAACATCACCAACATTTCCCTTATCCCCTCCTTTACCAAAAAGATGTTTCACAAATGTCCAATCTTCTTCATCATCAATTTCTTCTTTATTCAATATTCTATTTTCATTTTCTGGATCTTCTATCATATTAAGAATATGTGCAAACCTTACAATTCCTTTTACTGAAGAAGCAGGGATATAAGGGACACCAATAGTATGATCAAAAGTCATTCCGATCTCACCTGGATGAGTTTGACCAATACCAGTAATCATTGGAGAAGACAAATGAGCATGGACTGTCAATATGTCGTATTTTTTTTCATATGCTTTGCAAAACCAATATTGCTGTAAATGTTTTTTTCCTAAAAAAGATTCAGTCTCATCTTTAATATTATCATATTTTGTTTTGTATTTATTTACGCTTTTATCATCAGGCTTGAATTTAGTAACATCAATATCAACAAACTTATTAAACCAAAGTCCGAAATTACCTTTATTATAATTTTTTCCTACAATATCACTTATTTCTTTATATATAGGTATCATAGCTTCCCCTTTTTAGAAACCTGCATTTGCATATCTTTTAATCCATTCTAATAGTTTTAATGCCTCTTTTTGAGCCTCAAGATATTGCTCTTGAGTAGCTATGTTTAAATTATTTATAAACGTTTTTTCATCTATAGAAGGAATAATATCTTTAACCCATTCCCTTATTATATTTAAGAGAATAATATGTTTGTCTTTTTGGTTTATTTTTAAGTCTTTGTCTGTTCCTTTAGCTATAAAAAAAGCCATTGTCTGACCAAATCCATTTTGTAAAATCATTGTAGGCACGCCAGCTGAAAAAGATTTAAACTCTTTTCTATCACATTCCAGTTTAAGAATTTTATCTAAAGCATATTCTGCCCTTTTTTGTCCAAGAGTTCTCATTATTTACCCCCGTCAATCCATTTAATTTTACAAACACCTTTACCGAGAGTAACATCACCACCTATTTGTAAAAAACTATTTATAGTTGTTTGGAGATAATTTTTTATATTTACAGCCTGAAGTTCTTGAGATGATGCACTGTAATATATTATAGAATACAAAATAGAGTCAGCTGGTAAAAATTCTTGATACCTTAAAGATCCATCTTCGGCTGTCCCTGTTTTGGAATCAATTTTTATGTTTGTTTGGATTTCTGTGCAGGAAGAAACACAATAATCAAACATCTTATCCGAAATTAGTAATAATTTATCTACTTCAGAAAAATTATTATTTATGAAATCTACTTCAATGGGTTCTTCTTTAGAAACAACTACTAATGCATCCTCCAATACTATTTTTGCAACTCCTTTAAAATCACCTTTCAATACTTGTGCCCCATCATCTTTAACCTCAAATGTTTCTTCCATTGATATACCCGCATACTCCAGATCTCTTTTGAGCCTATTCATAACAGTAGGGCAGGTAACCCACACAAATGGTGCTACATTTGACCTCATCGGAAAGAATAATAATTTGGCATCTGAAACAGAAATCGCACCAGGTTGAGAATCATCATATTTACTCCATCCATCCTGTGTGTCAGATCCAAAAATAAAATTTATCAACTTTTCATCATTCGTCTCATTAAATTTTCTAAAATGATCCCTCAAGCTACCTTTTACCCCTGAAGCCTGAATATGTGGATAACCTGTGTGTCGCTCCCTTTGTATAGGTAAGTCCACAGTAGCCACTGATGCTCCGCTACCTGCATGGATAGGTGAAACAGCATAAAAAGTAAGAATAGAACTCAATTCTCTCTTGATCATCATAGCCTCCATTTAAATATTTATAAAATTATTATCTAACTTTTTGGTAAAAACTGAACCGGCCGGAAAAAAACCTCTCATTGGCTTATGAAATCCTTTAGCTAAGTCCCATCCGCCAAGGTATAAAGGCTTTCCTGTTGCCACTATGTGTTTGTTTGCCTCATCATTAGCCTCAAAAATAGACAAATTCATGTACATAGAGCCATCATTCTCAAAATTGATATTATTAGCTATTCTTTTTAATTTCCCAAATCTCTGTTCAGCACCAAGTGTAATTGTAACGCTATGTTCCAGCGGCAAATCTTTATCGATACCAAATACTATAGAAACTTTCTCTTTTAACCTTGCATGTACAAACGCATATATGTGGCCTTCTCTAACCTTTCTATTTTTTTCAAGAGCAATTCCAGTCCTATACTCCTGTACAAAAAAATCAGAGCTATTTCTTACTTCAACTTTTTCTTTATTACTAATTAAGTCGCTCAATAAAAGCCATCTCCCTCCTAATGTCTCTACGTCTTTTTCAGATGGTTTAACCCAATAAGTTTCATTATTTGATGTCTGAATAAGATTAGTCGAAACCTTATAAGATTTTATAACTTTTGTAACTTTACTTTCATTTTCAGTATCTGTTTTTTCTTCTTGCTTTTCTATAAACCAGCTGTAAGGTGCAGGAACAAATATCTTGCCATCCTCTTTGAAAAAAGGACCTATTACATTAAAAGACCCCTTTTTTTCTCCCAACCTAATTATTTCAGAATACCCTTTTTTATCCAGATGATAAAAATATGTCCTTATTGCCCCTTCAATAGTGTGTGCAGGTGGTGGAAAATTGAAATTTGACGTGTGATTTTCACCCATAATCATAGGCTCTGATCCTCTAAAAAATAATGTATCAACAGGCTCAAATGTGTACCAACTATTCACCTTTCACCTCCTTATACTGTTTTAAAAAGCCAGCAATAATTAATGCTTCATTGGTAAAACATCCTTTGTTATCTAAAACAACTTTTGTTATATTTTCTGACATATCATCATGGCTGATTCCACTTTTTCCTGACTTCGCCAATTGAGATTTTATAAATGTTCTTAAATATTCTAATCTTTCTGCTTCTTGAATATCTTTATTATTTAAAATTGCCTCTATACCATCTTTAAAACTAGCTAATCTATAAGCTAGAGATCGTGACATCTCTTCTCCCATACATGCAGACAAATATTTAAATGCTTGCAATCTTTCATCATTAAACTTACTTATAAAAAATCTATCACCACCACTCCTCTTTTTTAATTGAATTGCAACAGCATCTCTGCCACCATCAATTTTAGCTTTCTTATCCAAAAGTGTATGGGCTTCTTTGATCATAAAAGATAAGTCCGCCTTATGGTGACAAATTAAAATACCTGCAGAAATTGAAATTTTCTCACCCTTACCAAGATTAATGGACAGCTTGCCTATTTCAATATCAAAACTGTTTTCAATATCTATTACTTTTATATCATTAGAGCTTCCTTTATAAATAAGCTTGTAATAGGACTTATAATATTCACTTATCTCTTCAGCTGCATCTAACGCAGTGCTTACTGGCATCACAGCACAAACATCATCCCCACCTGCATATATCAGTCTACCTCCATAATTTTTAATTATACTTGAAACACCATACACTGCAAAATCTCCCAATGACTCTGAAATAGCCGCATGAATAGCAGGAGTGAGATTTCTTTTAGGCAAATTTTTAAAAATATTTTGCCAATTTTTAGAATATTTTTCTTCTATAGTCCCGCCATTAAGCTTTTTATAAATTGAAGGATGCATTATAGATTGCCAGGTAGAAGCCATAGAAATACCATTTACCAAATCACCCATTTTATCCCCATCCATCATTAATATTGCATAGTATCTATCCTTTACTTTTGTATCATCTGTTTTTTCATGAATTCTATTGGCACACTCAATTTTATTGTCTTCATCAACTATATTTTCTCTTAAATAATAGTTATAAAGTGCCATATAAGTGGTAGATGGGAAGTTTTCAGACTGCTTAAATGTAGAATTTAAAATATGCTTTTTTTCATTTTTTAATACTCTATAGGCAATTCTTTTTGTTGTGCAAATCGAGCAAAGCTTTTCATTTTCTTTAAAATCTGAATCTGGATTCCAAGATGATATAAAGTCATTCCAAAATTTTTTAATTTTTTCATTATATTCATTAGCAGACATATTGTTATCATATTTTTCAGTATGCAACACCTCGAACTCCCCACAAAGATGACATTTTTCTCCGGGTTCTTCCTGACGTAATATTTGTTTTTTAGCCTTTGTAGCAGCTAAAGAAGATTGACAAAGAGCATGAGATACTGAATATAGTGTTCCAATTCCAGACTCATCAAAACCTTTGCCTTCTACCATTTTAATAAAACTATTAAGTAACTCAAATTGACTTTTGTAATTTTTTCCATTTAGAAGATTTTTAATTTCTTCTTCATTTTCCTTTTTTAGCATGCTAACCGAAGCCCATTGAAATTCCCAAAAATTTTTAGTCTGCCTATTAAAAAGCTCTTTTATATACTCACTCTTATTCTCATCCAAGTTCAAAACTTTGGCAATTTGACTTTGAGTTAAATTAATAATATTGTTCCATTCATTTAAAATATGTTTTTGAATTTCGTTAGCGATTTCTGTTGATTTGCTAAATGGAATGAGAAGTAAAAACTTATTTGGAAAAGATGCAATAGTTGCTTGATTATTTAAAAAATAACTTTTATTAACACTCCAATTTTTATCCAGATATTCATTTACCAGATATTGGTCAATAAGGGAAGGATACAAAATATGGTCAGGTCCGAGATTTTCTACTACCCATTTTATACCTTCAAAAGCTAACCATGAAAGTAAAATAGAGCCAGTCCAATAATCCCTCAATTTTCTTGCTTTTGCTATAAAACCTTGTACAGGAGTAATACTAAAAACAAGCATTCCTAAATCATCTTTACCCCCAATATCAAAACAAGATTGGATTGCTGACACAAGAGCGTTATGTTGCCATATAGAATGATCAGGAAATCTTGTGTCGGCAGGCAATCTATGCCATAAAGCTCCAAGCCCACCAACATTTTCTTCAGCAAGCCTAAACCTTAAAACAAGGTGAGTGTATAAAAACCTTGCTATAGAAAATTTATCTTCATCCCCTTTAAAATTGTCTGAATACCCACCAGAACCAGCTTTTGTACCTATCTCCTTTTTTATGAACTCTTTCAAATCTTCCCAAACCGCAGATGCTTCAATTTTCTGAGGTAAATTTATTCTTAAAGGTGAACTTTCACCGGTAGGGTGAGTAATAATCGGCTCTTTCAGAAAATCAACTGCACCGCTCTTTTCTTCATTTTTATCATAACTTGTAATCTGCCCCCTCTCAAAACCTGACGCAATAGCATCAGCTTTTTTCCAAAACTCTTCATTTGGCTGAGAAAGACCTGTATATATTTCAACTAATTGATTAGCCCTTGATATATGTGTTTTGACATCAAGAGCCTTATCAAAAGGGTCGTGCATATAAGCCCAAAATTTATTATTCCAATAGTTTTTAGGTAGTTTTATTGCCATTTATTTCCCCCTTGAGTTAGTTCTATTGGCTTCAGACTTTATATCTATCAAGTCATTGATAAATTCCTTACTATTATCATTTTCAACTCTGATATTAGAAACCAAATTTAATTTGGAAACAATTATACAGTATTCTTCACTAGACTTTGTTATACTAGTATAAACAGGTGAAGCTAATCTATACGTTTTATTGCCAACTTTTTTCGCATAGCCAGTACCATCTGAATTATTTTTATGGGATGATTTACCTATCTCAGCGAGTAAATTATCAACATTTTTATCCTTTTTCCCAAAAATAATTTTTTTTAGATAAGGATATTCAGCATTAGTGAAGTTTTTCGCAAGGATATTTCTGTTGCTAATATCGTAACTGCCTGGAACTATAGATTCTAACAAGTTTAGCAGAAAAACTGATATATCATCATTATATTCCTGTAAGTTTAAAATATTAAATGCGCCAAACCCTCTCCTTGCTCTTTTGCCAACTCCACCAACAATTGATGAAAATTTAAATAAATTATGAACAACCTTTGGTGCACATAGTTTAACCATAAAATTGTGTTTAGGAGAGACAGCATTGAACCTAAAATTACTATTTTTATGAGGTAATGGATTAACACTGATTATACCATATTTATCACTTATAATTTCTATAATTGTTTTACTACGGCCAAACTTATCACTATCTCCAAAAAGTTTGCTTTCATCCTTAAAAAGTGTTGAAAAATCATTATTTATTACTTTACTATAATTTATCGCTCTCCACCAATATCTTAACATCCCTTTTATTGGCGGTACTCTTAACTCAGCACTTTTTGGATCAGCCCCGCCGATAAACATTGGAGTCACAACTTCAATATTATAAGTTACTTTCTCAATATTTTTATACCTACCTACATAAAACGCCATCTATGCCCCCTTTCTAAATATTTCTCTCAAAATGCCATCTATCCCTTTTTCTTTAAAATCTTTCAGACCATAAAATATTAATCTGTAATAATCTTTAGCTAACTTATACCTATCTTTCAGTTCACCGGTTTTATTATCATATAAGACTCGGTCATCTAAAGAAATTAGGATATTATTCATCCCAAGACCAAAACTTTCCTGACTTTTTAAATGGGATAATTTATAAAAGGTTTCTTTTAGTACGTCGCTTTCCTTAGCCCCAAGCCCTGTTTTACATTCAAAATAATAAAGTCTGTTATCATAAGTTAAAACAACATCCAGCTCATTATCCCCACCTTTGTCAATTTCAATACCCAATGAGATATATTCATCATCAAGACATAAAAATTTCTTTGTCTCAAAATAAATTAACTCTTCAAACCACCCGCCCGTTAAGTATTTAATCCAATGCTTTAAGCGTTTTTTTGATTCACCGCTAATATCTAAATTTAGCCTTTCAAAAAAAGCTTTCCCTATGTTTATTAGCTCAGTCACTTCTATTTTCTTTTCATTGGTATTAACTTTTTCAGAATTCCAGTAAGCCCTTATATCTTCAGACGTCTGCTTAAAAGAGTCCATATTTTCATTAAAGTATTCCCAAAGCTTATAAGTATATTGCTCTCTCTTTTTTGCACATTCCAATGCCCCCGGCAGCTTATTTAAATTTTTAATGTTTACATTGTAAGAAGAAAAATACTCTTTGATGTTTAGACGATACTTTATCTCTTCTGTATTATCAAATATAATATTTGCAACAGAATTTTTACCATTAGGGATATAAAATAGGTTATCGGTTTGTTTTATCTCTTTGGCAAACTCGTACAACCCCAAAGACATTATTTTAGTGCCACCGGTCAAATTAAAGTAATACTCATCACTTTCATTATATATTTTAAGCAATTTACTGATAATATCTTGAAAATGGTCTTCACTAACGATAAGTTTTTCACATTCTTTTATATTCAAGTCGCAAGTATTAATAATAGCATCACTTCTACGCTCTTTTTCCATCTTATCTGTTGTCACAAAGATAAAATAGTTAAACTCGTATTTTTCTTTAAACTCATTAATAAATAATATATTTGGTACGGTCTGTGCACTCACTAACGACATCAGCACCCTTCTTCCCATCAAACTTCCTCCACTTCTACTTTTCCAAAACCAAAGCCTGTGTTTTTGCCAAGTCCAAATATAGACGCAAATTCCAAAAGTGATATTTCAAAAGGAGTAAACTTCCCTTTGACGTCTATCACTCCAACAGCTCCACCAAGCTTCATTGCTGATTTTTGTCTGGCGGAATATCTGTTATACTCTTTCCACCTTAGACACTTCTTCTCTTCTTTTTCTGACAATGAATTTATATTTTTTAACTCTGGACTAATCTTGCCATACATATTACCAAGTACTTCTAACCTTCTAAATGCAGAAAAAATTATATCTGAGTATGAGATATTGGCCGTGTAGTTGCCACCAACCTTTAATCTTACAGGAGTAATAAATTTTATACTGTAAGATTTTTCAATAAGAGTTGTTTTATCTTCATCTAACTGAAATGTTTTAGGTTCAGATAATTCAATCGAATCATTAGTGCCATCATTTACTAAAAAGTCATTACAAGTAACTTTTTCGATAGTATATTTTGTTCTTTCTCTATATATACCGTTTTCTCCACCTTTTAAAAATCCAAAAAATATGTATGGAAAATATTCTATACCCTTACCAAATAATGAAATAGTAAAATCTATTTTATCAGTGTGCTGATTTTCATCTATATTTGAATACAATGTAAAAGGATGAGAAGCTTTATCTCTTCCTACTAAAAATTCTGTATCTTTTTTAATCGGTGTTTCAAAAATATAAGAATATGCACACTGAAACTTTAATGGGCACTCTTCACATTTCTTATGCCTCAAAATACAAGCAAATCTTTTTAATTCTTTACCTAAGATAGACCTTAAAACAAAAGCCGGATAAGTACTTGTAAAAATATTTTTTTCAAGTTTTAGAAGAAAGTTAAAAGAATCATAATTAATTATCATACCCATACTACCCCCGCACGTATAAATTTTATCATGTTTTTTTGAAATTTCAAATAAAGTTAAAAAAAATGTCAGAAATTAAAAATTTTATTGTTTTTTGTTGTATGCTTTGCGCAAAGCTAATAAATTTAAATTGGAGGTAATATGAAAAAACTGAATTTAGTTACACTAATCCTTTTTCTAATGGTTATTGCAGCATCTGGCGCCGATTTGAAAAAAAACTATATTGGAGCCAATTTAGGAATCTTTAACCCTGCCGGTGATATATCAGAATATGATACCGGTACTAATTTTGGCATTTATTACCAAAGAAAGTTTTCTGATTTTCTTGGATTAAGATTCGAAATTTCAGGGCATAATACTGAATATAATTACTCTGTTTATGGATATGATGCCAAAGATGAAATAAATACTACAGCTTTTGAAACATCTGTTATTTTACAAAATACCTATCAAAGATTTACTCCTTATGTAGGGTTGGGTTTTGGTTCTTATGTTAATGAAATAAAAATATCACTTGATGGGGATGAGGTCTATAGCGATACAGGAACTGCTCTTGGAGTAGTCATACAAGCGGGCTTATTATTTGATATTACAAATAATTTTTATATTGGTGGAAACTTTAAAATTTTTACGAACAATCAAGAAATTGAATATACTTCAGAAACTCTTCAATTAGGGGGGTATAAAACTAATATAGAAGCTGGATTTAAATTTTAACGGGGAGGGCAACCTCCCTTTAAAAGCTATTTAAAAAAGTACCTTCAGCAAAATCTGAATCAAAAACTTTTTTATAGCCAATGATTTTCTTATCAAAATTATAAACTGATACCTTTTTATAATCACCTATAGCCATTCCCAAAGCAATAGCAATAGGGACAGGAGTGCTAAGAATAATATGGTATCTCTCTACATTGTTGCCTAACTCTTCGGAAAAATTATCTAAAGCACTATAAATCTCTCTAACAATTTCTATCCACAATTCTTGATTATCTATGGGCAAATTGCCTTGATGATTTTTTAGCTCAATCTCAACAATATTACATTTTAAAGTTTGAGAAGCAAATTTAGATGCATCATTTTTAGGACTGTGACTTGCCAAATATATTGAAACCAACAAATCAGTAGAGTTTGCGTTAATAACTTTAGTTTTGTACTGAATATGTGAAAAGTTATTTTTTTTGCCTTTAAGTTTTCTAGCACTTTGATTAATAAAATCATATATTTTGTAAATCTCTCCATCCTGATAATGATAAATTGCAAATTTTTTCTTTGCACCTAAAACAAGCCCCATTAAAAATGCAAACGAAGAAAGACTGCCCGTAATATGAAGATTTATACCTATATTAGTATCGTAAAGTTTTTTTACCTTCTTATAAAACTCATTCAAAAATATGGCATAATCATTAATTTCATTATTTAAATAATCTTCGGTAAAAACTGATAAATCCTCTTGACTAAACCCAAAAATATTAAGTAGAACAGCACTCTCAGGAATATACCCTTTTAATTTTTTAAAGTTTTTATCAAGCTCACTCTTACTTTTGCCAAAAAGCTGTACAAATGGTACATTAAGCTCGTTACTATTAATATGCTTCAGTTCAGAAATATGAGTAATACATCTGCTACTCACCAAATATTTATTATTTTGATGTGCTACTTTGAATTTTAACTCTAACCCATCAACATCATATACTCCGCCATCAGCCCTTACTTCACCTGTAAAAATAAATCTTTCTCTTATTTCATCAGAGACATAAAAACAAGAAGCGACAGCCAGTCCAAATGACCTGCCACTAAAACATTTATCAAAGAATACAAAAAAGTTTTTGTTTAAAGTTTTCTTTATATTTTGAATGCTATTTAATCTCAAAGCTTCCGTATTTGGAAAGCTTACAGGTATTTCATCTTCAACTTCTATCAAATAAAGGCTTACTAATTCCGCTTCATTGTTATCTGAAATAGGAAATGTCGCTTTTTTATAATTTGATTTCAATAGATTAGTTAACGAATCTTCACTAATGTTAAGTAAAGAGGAAAGTAAAGAAAAATCCTGAAACTTTTCATACCTTTTTATTGCAAAAAATAAAGCAGCTTTTAATTCTTCCTTTTCAGTAAAATTACTATCAATAAATATGTTATAATAATCTTTTAAACTGCTGCCAGGCAAGAAATTTCCATCATTGATAGCACTTAATAAAATATCATATTTTTCACTATCAGTAATATATTTTGCCAGCTTAGTCATTTAAAAGGATTATCTTGATTCTACCCACTAAATAGTCAATATTTATAAAATCTTCGAGAATATCAAAATTGATGACATCTTCTTCAACCTTACATAAAAATTCATCGTCTTCAATAATTACCTTTATAATGCCAGTATCTTTACTTTCAATAGGCAATAATATTGTTAAAATACCTTTTGCTTTATCGTACTTTAAAATAAAATTTTCACCTTGAGCTGTGGATGTGGCTGAAGACGCCGCTTTTGGATAATTTAATTTTTTAAGCTTATCAACAAATTTTTGTTTAAAACTTTTTAAGTCCAATATATTTGATTCTTCCTCAAAGATTAAAAATTGATTAGCTATGTAATGTCTCACTTCTTTCATTTCTTCTTGCCTAAATTTGATTTGAGGGTATGAGGGGTCATAAGGGATGGTTAGCCCCGTATAACTGTCAGGGATTGGCTCACCGGTGCTTTCGTATTCGTAAAGTACGTCAATATATTTGTCCGAAATTGTGCCGACATGATGCACAACCTTATCTTTAGGGATATATAATTCATGCTCCAATATTGCGAAGTATTTATCCCCTTCATACTCAAAAATAAAATCTTTATGGGTAGCAAAATCTACCCACTCAGATACTTTATAACCTGTATAAAAATCATCTACTTCGCCTACGAGCAAGAATAAAAAGTCGTCCACCAAGAACAACTCGCCTATTTCATACTCAGGCTGAACTATATCTGGTTCATTTTTAATATTTTCTAAATTTTCTAAAAACATTTTATAATCACCTTTCTTTTCAACAAAATCACTTTTTGTCATTTTTTTTATTTCCAAATACCTTGTGTATAGCGCCTCTAACCTTTTACTCATTTTGACCTCTACCTATTAGACGATATTTTTCACATATTTCTGACAAATAAATATTTTGAATAAAAAAAGTAACAGCCTCTTCTGAAAATTTATTTGAAATACATATCTCTGTCAGCTCTTTTTTGAGCCTTTCGACCGATTTATAAAAAGCATCTTGCTTCATATCATTAATAAAAATATACTCACCTGCATATAAATACTGACACAATATTTTCTTCTTTTTTTCTGAAAAATCATTATCAATTAACTTTAGTAAACTGTAAGCTTCAAAAATAATTTCATCTGCCAAAAATTCATCTTTTATAGTATCCCCTATTGTAAGCTCGCCATCTTCAGAAATAGGGTTATCTATAGGTATAGTTGCTAAGTCGTTACGATACTCATTATAGAAATAGTTATTAATCATTCTTTTAATGTAACCATAAACCACTTGCTCTTTTTCATTTTTATCGATAAACCTCTTTAAGGCGTTGTTGCTAAAAATTTTTTTAGATAAAAAAGTATGATATTCATCCAAAATATCTTGAATCTCAAATTTTGAAGCTACTTTACAAAAAAATCCATAAAGTTTGTTATACCCTTCCTCATTATTCTGTTCAGGATATTTTAAAAAATTTATAATACTATCCATTATTAACCCTTATACTAATCTCTTCCATATATGTTTTGTCACAGTTTGAACAAAAGGTAAATACATCATAGCAAGTCTTAATTTCTTGACCACAGAGTCTTAATACCCTTTTTTGGGTTTCCTCATCATCAATGAGGTAAAATATTTTGTGTAAATCAGCTGTAAGTTTAATTTTTACAGCAGATGTGTTCTTTTTTCTTCTAAGAGTTTTTTCCTTTGTAAAAATATACGCTTTTTTCTTAAACTTAAAGTCTTCGCATCTTTCATTAATCTTGCACTTGCTTAAATCAAAAACTAAGTTAATTTTTCTATCTACTTTTTTATCAGTTGATAATGCAATATAATACGCACTATCTCCCTTTACTTCCAGTATTACTAATGGCCTTCTTTTATTCTTATTGTTAATAAGTAAAGCGGAATCGTTGGCTAAAAACTCACCTGATATTTCTTTCCAAACACAGACATTAATTAAAACAAAATCACCTTTTTTTAAAAAATGTTCCCTCGAAATATTTTTAAAATTAACAAGTTTTCCTAACTGCATATCAATTTATATTAAATTTGTCAGAAAATTGCCACAAAAAATGTTCTTTTAATAAG